>JAFADB010000013.1 GCA_023425225.1 Pseudomonadota bacterium | reverse complement strand
GCAACATCCTCGACTCGCAGCAGTACGGCGACGAGGACAGCGGCCGTTTCTTCCTGCGGGTCAACTTCGACAGCCGCGACGATGCGGTCGTCGTCGCCCTGCGCGAACGGCTGCAGGCACTGGCGGCCGACTACGCGATGGACTGGCAGCTGCACGACGCGCGCCGCCGCGCGCGCCTGCTGGTGCTGGTCAGCAGGCAGGGCCATTGCCTCAACGACCTGTTGTTCCGCGCCCACAGCGGGCAGCTCAACGTGGACATCGCCGCGGTGGTGTCCAACCACACCGACTTCGCCGGGCTGAGCGCCTCCTACGGCATCCCGTTCCACCACCTGCCGGTGGACGCGGACAACCGCGCCGGGCAGGAGGCGGCGATCGTGGCGCTGGTCGAGCGCGAGCGCATCGACCTGGTGGTGCTGGCGCGCTACATGCAGATCCTGTCGCCGGCGCTGTGCGATGCGCTGGCCGGGCGCGCGATCAACATCCACCACAGCTTCCTGCCCAGCTTCAAGGGCGCCCAGCCCTACCACCAGGCGTACGCGCGCGGGGTCAAGATCATCGGCGCCACCGCGCACTACGTCACCTCCGACCTGGACGAGGGCCCGATCATCGAGCAGGACGTGGCGCGGGTGGACCATGCGATGACGCCGCGCGACCTGGTGCGGCTGGGCAGCGACATCGAGTCGCTGGTGCTGGCGCGCGCGGTGCGGCGCCATGTCGAGCACCGCATCCTGCTCAACGGCCACCGCACGGTGGTGTTCCGCTGAGCCCGCCCGCCGCCGGTGTGCCGGCAGCGGGCGGGCAACCGCGTCAGCGCGCCGCGTTGGCGTTCATCGTGGCGTTGCGCGCCGCATCCAGGTACTGCGCCGGATCGCGCATGCCCGAGGTGTGGCACTGGCCGGTGGTGTGGCCGCGGTTGATGGCGCCGGGCAGCTGCGCCTCCACCTGCTCGACGGTGCCGTCCTCGGGATCGTCCAGCACCAGGTCCGAGGCGATGTTGCAGTAGTCGTTGGTGTACCAGTTGGTCTTGGCGAAGGAGGTCGTGTAGTAGTTGACCTTGGCCCGCGCCGAGGCCGGGATGCCAGCCAGCCACGCCTTGGCGCCGCTGTAGGTCAGGTCGCTGTTGCTGCCGCAGGCCACGCCGAACCACGAGCCCACGGTGGCCAGGATGCCGGCCAGGTTGGTGCCCTGGTAGGGCGTGCCGACCGACTGCAGCAGCCGCGCGCCGCTGGCGTTGTCCAGCCCGCTCCAGTAGTAGCTGTACAGGTGCAGCGCGGCCATGCCGCCCTGGCTGTGGGCGACGGTGCCGAACGAGTTCCACTGGCTGCCGAACTGCGCCAGGCGTTGGGCGAACTGGTCGTTGCTGCGGTTCTGCTGGGTGTCCAGGAACGCGGAGGCGTTGCTGAACTGCGCCACCGGCCACACCCCGCCGGAACAGTAGCCGTGCACCAGCAGCAGCCGCGAACCGCTGGCCTGGGCCTGGGCATCGCCGGCCGCCGCTGCCGGCGTGACCGGGCGCGGACCCATGCGCATGGCCTCGTCGATGGTGCCGGCGTCGGTGCGCGCCAGGGTGCTGCGGCGTACTGCCGGCAGCACCAGCGGCAGCGCGTCGGTCTCGGCCAGCACGATGGAGTGGTCCGGATCCTCGATGCGCAGGTTGCGCAGGGAGAACGGTGCGCGCGCGCCGGCGCGGACGATCCAGCGCTCGTCCAGGCCCAGCGGCAGCCGGCCCTGCACCGGCGTCACCATGCCGCCGATCCAGGCCACCGGAACCTCGGCCCCGCGCGCGCCGGTGCCCCACAGCTCGGCGACGACGCGGTAGTGCGAGGGCGCGTCGGCCCCGCTGGCGGCCACCTGCAGCGGCAGCGTCAGCCGCGTGCCCTCGCCGGCCTCGGCAGCCACGCCCTGCCGCGCGAGCGTCAGCGTCGCGTCGAGCACCGGCAGCACGTGCTCGCTGGTGCGCACGAAGGCGGCGCCCTGGCCATCGTGGCCCTGGACGATCACCTGCGCGATCCAGGTACCCGAGGCGTCCGGCACGAAGCGTGCCCCGAACACGCCGTCGCCGGCGGCGCCGTCGTCGTGGCCGCCATCGTCGGCCATCGCCAGTTCGCGTTCGCTGCCGTCCGGCGCGATCACCCGCAGCCGTGCGTGCTCGATGCGCCCGGCGGCCGCGTCGAGCCCGACCGGGGCGGTGGCATCGCCGTCGGCGAGCATGGCGTTGAGCGTCAGCGGCTGCCCGGTCTGCTGGCGGCGCTGGCGTACGAAGGCGGCCAGCCGCGTGTCCGCATCGCCCTGCAGCAGCACGTAGCCGCGCTGCGCGGTGGGCGTCGGCGATTGCAGGGTCAGCGTCCATTCGCCGCCGGCGGCGGCATCGAGGCGATAGTGCTGGCCGGCGATGCCCGAGCCGTCGGCGCCCAGCAGCGCGGCCTGCGCCTGCAATGGCACGGCGGCAGGTGCCGTGGTGGCCGCCGCGGCGGTGGCGCCGGTCGCGGCGACCTGCGCGGTGGCGTCCCAGTGCGCCGCGCCGGACAGCACCATGAAACGCACCTGGCCGCTTTCGGCCGGCAGCGTGCCCTGCCAGCGTGCGCCGCCGGCCTGCGGCGCCAGCTGCACCGGCAGCAACGCGCTCTTGGAGATCACGGCGGTCTGCGCCGGTTCGGGTGCACGCATCAGCGCGAACTCTTCCGGCGGTCCGGCCAGCTGCTTGGGGACCAGCTCGCCGCCATGGGCGGCATGGGCGTACAGGCATACGGTGAGGAGCAACAGCGACGGCTTCATCATGACGGCACTCTCCCTGCATGGCGGACGCGCGGCCGGTCGCTGTGGCATGCAGGCGACCGGCGCGGCGACGATGGCCCCCCTGTCGCGGCATTGGCGGTTATAGCGCGCCGCCGGGTCGTGGCCATGACACGCTGCCGCAGCTGTGACGCAGCGCGCGCGGAAGCGCCTGCCGCCGTCCGGTTACGTGACTGCGGTCACCCGCCGCGTTGCGCTGCGGCCGCGGCGTCAGGCGATGGCAATGCCCGCCTGCGCCAGCGCGGCGCGGGTGGGGCCGTCGCCGTCCGGGCTCACCGGGCGGGTCAGCTGCCACAGGAAATGCACGCGGAAGCCGGCATCGACCGCGTCCTGCGCCGTCCACAGCACGCAGTAGTCGCGCGCCAGCCCGCAGACGTGCAGCTCGGCGATGCCACGCTCGTGCAGCCAGCCGGCCAGCCCGGTGGCCGGGCGGGTGCCGGCCGGGCCGTGGTTCTCGCGGAAGGCGCTGTAGGAATCGACCTGCGCACGGGTGCCCTTGCGCAGGATCAGGTCGGCCGGAGTCCAGTCCACCCGCGGGTCGAGCGCGGCACCGGCGCTGCCCTGTACGCAATGGTCCGGCCACAGCGTCTGCGGCTGCCCGTGCAGCGTGATCGTCTCGAACGGCGCGCGGCCCGGGTGCTGGCTGGCGAAGGAGGCGTGGCCGGCCGGATGCCAGTCCTGGGTGGCGACCACGGTGCGGTAGCGGCGCGCGCGCAGCAGCGCATCGACGGCCGGCACGATCGCGTCGCCCTCGAAACACGGCAGCGCGCCGCCGGGCATGAAGTCCGGCTGCAGGTCGACTACGATCAGCGCGGTGTCGTCGGGAAAGTGGCTCATGGCATCGATCGCCGGTTGCTGGCAGTGATGGCAAGTCTAGCGGGGCAGGGATGACGCGGTGGCCACGGGATCGCATGGGCGACATCCGGTCGCGTGTTCCGGGTCGCAACGACGTGCCTGTGGCGACGTGTTCTCGAGCGGGATGTCGGGAGGCATCGACGCCGCCGCGTTCGCCGCGCGTGGCGCCGGCGCATCCAGCACCGCTGCCTCGGCACGTGCCCAGTCCGCGTCGGCGACGGTCTCGACCGGATTGCCGGCGCAGCGCGTCCCGGTCCGCAGCGGGTTGCAGGCCACCGCCACCCGCTGCGGCAGGCGCACCGTGAATCCGCCGGGGAATCGCGTATCCGGCCACAGGTAGTCGGTCGAGATCCATTGCGCGCCGGAGGCCAGCGCCCGTTCGCGGTGCGCGATGTCGTTGTCGCGCGCCTGCCGCGTGTCGGCATCGGCGCGGGTGCGGACCAGGAAGCCGGCGCGTACCGCCGCGGCGATGCGCGCGGCGTCGGCCACCGGATCGTTGAGCGTCAGGTAGCCGGCCGCCGGCGAGCCCTCGTCCGTGTTGACGAACATCACCCGGCCTTGCAGCGAGGTGCGTGCGCCGCGGTACAGCGCCACCTTGCGCGGATTCTCGTCCAGCGCGAACAGGAACCGGCCGCGTGCCTGCTCCAGGGTCGGCCAGGCGTTGGCGAGCACGGCCTCGCGCAGCGTGGCGTGGTTGCCCTGCACGTCGTCCGGGGTGATCAGGTGCGCGGTTGGCAGCACGCTGCGGATCTCCGCGTCCAGCTCGTCGAACCCGGCCTCGTCGAAGACCGGCAGCGCGACGCCGCCCGGGACGCCCTCGCCGTCCTTGGCGTTGACCAGGACCAGGATCGGAGGATGCCGCGGATGCCGCTGCGACCACGCCAGCAGCTGGCGCAGGCAGTCGCGGAACAGCGGGCAGCTGGAGCGGAAGTCCACGTCGGGCATGTGCAGGGCCTTCAGCCCCGGCTGCGCCATGACCCGGCTCCAGTCGGGGTCCAGCGCGCTGCCGGCGGCGGTGGCCGCCAGCGGATGCAGGTAGCGGCCGCCCTGCGGATCGTCGCGCACCACGTCCAGTTCGAGCTGCCGCGCGCCGGTGTCCAGCTGTGCCTGCAGCGGCTTGTGGGCGTAGTCCAGCGTCGCCGCTCCCTGCGGATCGAGGTGCTGCAGCAGGGCATGTTCCGCCGGCGGGATCGCCTGCTTGTAGCTGTTGTGGGTGCCCACCGCCAGCAGGTCGTTGAGTTTCAGCTGCCCGTCCATCCACGCCTGCGCGCAGGCGGGCCCGCCGGCAGCGGTCACGTCGTCGGCCTGCGGGTCGCACGTCGCGGCGTGCACGTCGGTCGCCAGCAGGGGCAAGGCCAGCAGCCACCATGCGCGGCGTACGTGACGCCTGGGGCAAGCCGGGGTCGGGTCGGTCATCGCGGTTCACCTGCGCTGTGTGGGGCTGTCCGGACAGCCGGGGATGGCGCGGCGGGCCACGCGCGCGCGGGCGCGGCCGGGTCGGCGAACGGCGAGGGCGTGCCGGACAGGTCGATCACTTCGTTGCTCGCCAGGTCCAGCAGCACGTGGTCCGACGGCGCACCCGTCGCCAGCTTGAGCATGATCGCCATCAGCGGCTTGAAGCGGGCCTGGAACAGCTCGCCGAGCGTGTTGCTGCTGGCGACGCGATCGCCGTCCATCGACAGTTGCGCGTCGGTCTGCTGCAGGGCCCGGGCCAGCAGCCGGTAGTGGGACGCGCGCCCGGTGGGGATGTCGGCGAACGCGAGGTCGCCGGCATTGGCCAAGCGGAAGAAATCGCCGGCCATGTCCAGCGCCTGCCACTGCGCGAAGTCTTCCAGCCGCAGGCCATCGGCCTGCGCCAGCGCACGTGCCCGCTCCTCGGCGGCGGCGAGGTCGGCCGCGAACGCCGGCGCGCCCGCGCCGCCGCCATCCGCGCCGGACAGGCAGGCGAAGAATGCCGGTGAAAGCCTGCCGTCCATGTCGGCAGCGGCCAGCTGCCCGAGCGTGACCCTCGTCCGCAGCTGCGACAGCACCAGCAGGTCGGCGCCGGACAGCGGGCTCTGCACCAGCTCGCGCATCTCGCAGCGCCAGTCCTCGTGCAACAGGCGCAGGCGCACCAGTTCGCCCATGTAGCGGCGGGTGAAGTCGCCGTAGTCCGCTGCGTCGAGAATGGAGAGATCCCACCGCGCCGGTGCGGCATGGGCGTGCTCGGCGCGGTACAGGTCGAACAGCTCGTCGAAGCGCGGCACCTTGTCCAGGCGCACCGTCTCCACCTCGATGCGCTCGCTGCCGTCGAGCGTCATCAGCTTGTAGGCCGGCACGTAGGCGGCCAGGGACGGGGCCTGGATGTTGAACAGCGCGGTATCGCCGCGGTAGCGGCGCACGGCCATGTCGTTGAAGTGCATGTGGCCGCCGACATGCACCTTCAGGCCGGTCTGCGCCAGCGCGCGGGTGGTGTCTTCGCCGGGCCGGCGCGCCAGCTGCATCCGCTTGGCGCCCAGCAGCGCCTCGATGTCGTCCGAGGCACCGTTGAAGAACTCGGCCATGGGGAAGTGGCTGAACGCGACCACCTGCTTGCCGCGTGCCTTGCCGCGTGCCACCACGTCGCGCAGCCACGCGATCACCTGGGGCTTGTGGGTCAGCATCCGGTTGTAGCCCTGGTCGCCGGAGCCGGTGAAGTCGTTCTCGCCCGGGCCCGTCGGCACGTAGACGTTGGCGTCCAGGCCGACCAGCCACAGGCCTTCCACCGGTTCGACCAGGTACGAGGTGTCGGCGACCTGCTTGCAGAAGGTGCGGTCGGCGGACCTGCCGGGGCCTGCCGCGCCTTCCTGGCAGATCTCGTAGCGGCGCCTGGACCAGGCGGCCTGCTTCAGCGCCGTCGGGTAGTCGTAGTCGTCGTAGGCGTAGGTGCTGTAGGGCGTCTCGTAGTAGCGGTAGCCGGGCTTGGGCATGAAGCCGTGCCGCGCCAGTGCCGCGGTGATGCCGGCGTAACCCAGGTGCCGGACTTCCTCGGTGCAGTAGCTCGCGCCCGAGCGGGTCCAGCGGCCGGCGTAGGGGAGGCTGCAGTCGGCATTGCCGCCGCGGCTGTAGACCGGTTGCGGGACGCCGACCTGGCCATTGGCCGGGTCGTGGCCGAGGTAGTCGTCCTTGCCGCCGGGCCGGTCGAAGGGGCGTACCGGGTCGTGGTTGCCCGGCGCGGCGAAGAACTCGATGCCGTACCTGGCCGCGTAGTCGTCCAGGATCCTGGCGAGCCCGCGCATGTGCACCGGCTGGCCGTCGTCGGAAAAATCGCCGGGCAGGGCGATGACCTTCACGCCGCGCGCCACGGCATCGTCCAGCGCGGCCAGGAACGCGAAGTAGTTCTCGTTGAACAGGCGCGTGGACGTCAGCTGCGCCTGCATGGTGCGGATGGTCGCATCGCGGCCGTTGCGCGGATTGCGCACGCCCTTGAACGAGCCGTCCTCGAACCGCGCATAGACGTCGTGGAAATGGATGTCCGGCATGAACGCGATGCGGACTGGCGTGTGCGCTGCCGCCGGCCCTGTTGGCGCGGCGGTCAGCGGCTCGCAGCCGCCGTTGCCGCTGCAAAGCGACAGCAGGACGGTAAGCGTCATCGGCGCCGCGGCGCGGACGATAGCAGCGGGGAAGGTCACGGAAGTGTGGCTCCTGCACGCCGTCCGCTCCCGCCCGCGTCGTCAGGACGGCGGGACGGGCGCGGCCGGCAGCCGTCACGGGGGGCCGCGGGCAGCGCCTTCATCGGACGATCCGCATCGCAGCGCGTGCATGGCTCAGAAATCGGCCCTGATTCCCAGGCTGATGCGACGGCCGGAAAGCTCGTACATTGTCGGGAAGGACGGGTCCATGGTGTAGCCGGTCGTGGCCTCGTTGGTCAGGTTGATGCC
>JAFADB010000309.1 GCA_023425225.1 Pseudomonadota bacterium | reverse complement strand
AAGCGGATGAGGAGGTGTGAAGACATGGACGTTCTCGACAGAGTCACGGTTGCTGTATCGGCCGTGCCGTCGTCGTCTTTAACGCTTCGGTTCCCCTGCACGGCGCCACGCGGACGGCGTTGCCGGGATTCAGGCGCATTCATCACCTGGTGTGCCAATCGGACATCCAGGCCGATTGGTACATCCCCAAGGCCCGGGGCAGGGGCAGCCGTGGTGATGGCCCCAGCCAGGGACCTGGCCCGCTTCCGCTATCCGTCAACGCAGCGCGCGTGCCACCGCCTCGGCCATGGCGCGCTTGGCGAACAGGAAATCCCAGTAGCTGCCGCCGAGCTGGCGCCACAGCACCGCCGAGCGGACCGCCGCCAGCAGCAGCGCACGGATCTCCGAGACCACGCCGGCCTGGCCCAGGTAGTGCGGGTTGCCCTGGACCATCACCCGCGGGCGCAGGTGGCTGATGGTGTCGGCGTAGAGCTTGCCCAGCGCCGACAGCACATCCGGATGGCTGCTGTCGCCGCTCTCGCGCACCTGCACGGCGATGCGATCGACGCCCTCGGCCACGGCCTGTGCGGTGGCCGGCGTCTTGACGAAGCGGCGCTCGAGCTGCATCACCGCCAGCGCCAGCCGCGGCAGCACGGCGTCCTGGCCGCGGTTCTGGAAATAATCGTTGAGCAGGCGCAGGCCCGGTGCCAGATCCGACACGTCGCCGTACACCGCCGCCGGGGTGGCGGCGTCGATGCGGAACACGCTGTCCGTCAGGGTGCGCACCGCCGAGGCCTCGGACTGTCCGGTCTCGGCGATGCGCCTGACCTGTTGCAGCGCCTGGGCGATGCCCGCCAGCGCCAGTACGCGTTCTTCCACCGGAAAACTCATCGAATCGATACCTCTTCTGGAAAGGGAGCCATGCCCTGCGGCACCGGCGCGTCGGTGGTGGCGATCACCGCACCGCCCAGGCACTGTTCGCCGTCGTAGAGCACCAGCGACTGCCCGGGAGTGACCGCGCGCTGCTGGCGGACGAAGCGCACGCTGACGCTGCCGTCGTCCTCCACCGTGACCGAGCACGGCTCGTCGGGCTGACGGTAGCGGGTCTGCGCGGTGCAGTCGAACCGGCGCGCCGGCGGATCGCCGGCCACCCAGTGCGCGCGCTCGGAGCGGAGCGATCGCGATTGCAGCCAGGGGCTGTCGCGGTCCTGGTCCACGTACAGCACATTTGTGGCCACGTCCTTGCCGACCACGTACCACGGCGCGGCGGGGCGGCCGCGCACACCGCCGATGTTCAGCCCCTCGCGCTGGCCCAGGGTGAAATAGAACACGCCCGGATGGTCGGCGATGTAGCGGCCCTGCGGGTCGCGGATCTGCCCGGTCCTGGCAGGCAGGTAGCGCCCCAGGAACTGGCGGAAGTCGCGCTCGCCGATGAAGCAGATCCCGGTGGAATCCTTCTTGGCATGGGTCGGCAGGCCGGCATCGCGGGCAATACGGCGCAGATCGGTCTTCTGCAGGTCGCCGATGGGGAACAGGGTCGCCGCCAGCTGCTCCTGTCCCAGCTGGTGCAGGAAGTAGCTCTGGTCCTTGCCGTGGTCGGCCCCGCGCAGCAGCCGCCAGCGTCCGCCGTGGCGGTCGATGCGCGCGTAGTGGCCGGTGGCGATGCGCTCGGCACCGAGTTCGCGCGCCGCATCGAGGAAATGCTTGAACTTGACCTCGCGGTTGCACAGCACGTCCGGGTTGGGCGTGCGCCCGGCGGCGTACTCGGCCAGGAAATGCTCGAACACGCCCTGCCAGTACTCGCTGGAGAAGTCGCGGAAATGGAACGGGATGCCGAGCAGGCCGCACACCGCCACCGCATCGCGGCGGTCGTCCTCGGCGCGGCACTCGCCCGTACCGTCGTCGGCCCAGTTCTGCATGAACAGGCCGGCCACCGCCTCGCCCTGCTGCACCAGCCGCCAGGCCGCCACCGACGAGTCCACGCCGCCCGAAACCCCGACGATGATCCGCGCGTTCATGGAATCGCGGCCGCGATCTGAGCGAAGCCGACCGTACGCGGCATGAGTCCTCCACCTTCGCCTGCGACGGAGGCGGGGCACGGCAGCAGCCCGATACGGCGCGGCCGGCTCATGGCACCTGTTCCACCAGCGACAGCGGGAAACGGCGGCCGGCCAGCCAGTCCGCCGCGGCCTGCCACACCAGCGGGCTGCGCAGCCGCGGTCCGGCGGCCTCCAGTTCCTGCGGTCGCATCCACAGCGCGCGCACGATACCCGCGTCCAGCGGGCGCGCCGGATCGTGGGCCAGCGGCCGGGCGGCGAAGGCGAAGCGCAGGAAGTGCAGGCCACTGGCCGCCGTCCACTGGTAGCAGCCGATGAAGTCGGTCAGTTCGACCTCCCAGCCGGTTTCCTCCAGGGTCTCGCGCATGGCGGCCTGCTGCAGGCTTTCGTCCGGCTCCAGGTGCCCGGCCGGCTGGTTGAGCACCAGCGCGCCGGCGATCGACTCCTCCACCAGCAGCAGTCGCCCGTCGCGCACCACCACCGTGGCGACGGTGACATCCGGCGCCCATCGTGTCGTCTGCGACGCACTCATCGCCTGTCCCCGGAGGCGACGGCGGCAACGGCCTGGCCGGAGCGTGCGGCCGGTTCACGCCGGATCATCCCGCGCTGGCTCATGGTTCGATCGATATCGTTCAAGAAGCGGAATTGTGCGGGCCGCGGCCGCCGACGTCCAATCCGCGCGGGCCGACACCTTATAATCGCCTGATGCCCCGCAAGACATCTTCCCCCGATCTGGACCATGGCGTACTGGTTGAAACCGGCAAGCCGGAAGTCGCACCGCCGCCGCTGTACCAGGTCCTGCTGCTCAACGACGACTACACCCCGATGGACTTCGTGGTGACCGTGCTGCAGCAGTTCTTCGCCATGGACCTGGAAAAGGCCACCCAGGTGATGCTGCACGTCCATACCCGCGGGCGCGGCGTCTGCGGGGTCTATACCCGCGAGGTGGCCGAATCCAAGGTGGCCCAGGTCAACGAGTTCTCGCGCATGAACCAGCACCCCCTGCTGTGCACGATGGAGAAGCTCTGAGGCACCCGGCGCCGGATCCGACCGGCCACGCTAACGCCATCTGAACGCAGCGATCCGGTAGGGTTGTGGAAAACGCGGGCACAGGCCGCATATTGTCTGCAACTGCCGTCGGAGTAACCCATGTTCAGCAAAGACCTCGAGCAAACCATCGGCCAGTGCTACAAGCGTGCCCGTGAAGCCCGTCATGAGTTCATGACCGTCGAGCACCTGCTGCTGGCGCTGCTCGACAATCCTTCCGCCCAGGCCGTCCTCAAGGCCTGCGGCGCCGACATCGCGCGGCTGCGCGGCGAGCTGGAGGAGGCCATTGAGGCCTCGGTCTCGCGCCTGGCCGAGGACGATGGCCGTGACACCCAGCCGACCCTGGGCTTCCAGCGCGTGCTGCAGCGCGCGGTCTACCACGTGCAGTCCTCCGGCAAGAAGGAGGTCACCGGCGCCAACGTGCTGGTGGCGATCTTCGGCGAGAAGGACTCGCATGCTGTGTATTTCCTCAACCAGCAGGACATCACCCGGCTGGACGTCGTCAACTACCTGTCCCACGGCATCGCCAAGCTGGGCGAGGAGGGTGATGCCGCCTCCGCGGCCGAAGGCGAGTCCAAGGCCGAGGGCGGCGAGGGCGAGGCCAAGGGCGACGCCCTGGCCGAGTACGCCAGCAATCTGAACGAGCAGGCCCGCGAGGGCCGCATCGACCCGCTGGTCGGGCGCGCCGACGAGATCGAGCGCACCATCCAGGTGCTGTGCCGCCGTCGCAAGAACAACCCGCTGTACGTGGGCGAGGCCGGCGTGGGCAAGACCGCGATCGCCGAGGGCCTGGCCAAGCGCATCGTCGAGGGCTCGGTACCCGAGGTGCTGGCCGACGCGGTGATCTACTCGCTCGACCTGGGCGCGCTGGTGGCCGGCACCAAGTACCGCGGCGACTTCGAGAAGCGCCTGAAGGGCGTGCTGACCGCGCTCAAGAAGGTGCCCAACGCGGTGCTGTTCATCGACGAGATCCACACCATCATCGGTGCCGGCTCGGCCTCGGGCGGCACCATGGACGCCTCCAACCTGATCAAGCCGGCGTTGGCCTCCGGCGAGCTGCGCTGCATCGGCTCGACCACGTTCCAGGAGTATCGCGGCATCTTCGAGAAGGACCGGGCGCTGGCGCGGCGCTTCCAGAAGATCGACATCGTCGAGCCGACCACCGGCGAGACCTACCAGATCCTGCAGGGCCTCAAGCCGCGCTACGAGGCGCACCACAACGTCACCTACGCCGACGACGCGCTGCAGGCGGCGGTGGACCTGTCGGTCAAGCACATCGGCGACCGCCTGCTGCCGGACAAGGCCATCGACGTCATCGACGAGGCCGGCGCGCGCCAGCGGCTGCTGCCGGAGGGCGAGCGCAAGGAGCTGATCGACATCGAGGAGATTGAGACCATCGTCGCCAAGATGGCGCGGATCCCGGCCAAGCAGGTCAGCGCCACCGACAAGGACGTGCTGCAGCACCTGGAGCGCAACCTGAAGATGGTGATCTTCGGCCAGGATCCGGCGATCGAGACGCTGTCCTCGGCGATCAAGCTGGCGCGCTCGGGGCTGGGCAATCCGGACAAGCCGATCGGCAACTTCCTGTTCGCCGGTCCCACCGGCGTGGGCAAGACCGAGGT
>JAFADB010000282.1 GCA_023425225.1 Pseudomonadota bacterium | reverse complement strand
GGGCAGGGTATCGGCATTCACGCCCGTGGCCAGCACGAAGGGGATGCCGCGCGCGATCAAGGCGCCGGCCACCTCCTCGCTGGTTTCGCCGCCGCCGAGGTGGTAGTCCAGGATCGCCAGGTCGGGCCGGTCTTCGATCATCTGCAGCGCCTGGGCGACACTTGCCGCAGGGCCCACCATCGCCGCGCCGGCCTGGGCCAGCTGCAGGTCCAGCAGCGTGGCGTTCATCTCGTCGTTCTCCACCACCAGCACGCGCATTCCCTGCAATTGCATACCGCTTTTCCCTGGTGTGGACCGCGGAAAGTATAACTGGGCACCCATCGCGGGCTTTCGGTACCGCGTATCGCGCCGCCTAAATCGTTCAGCGATATGTTTCGCTCTGTGTCGTGGGCTATACTGCGCGGCCGTGCCGAAGTGGCGGAATCGGTAGACGCAGCGGACTCAAAATCCGCCGCCCTTAAAAGCGTGTGGGTTCGAGTCCCACCTTCGGCACCAAGCGATCATCGGTCTGGCCTTGCGGCGGCCACGACCTGCATCCGGCGTTTTCCACCGGATGGCGATCCAACCGCAGTCTCGGGCCCCGTAGCTCAGCTGGATAGAGCGTCCCCCTCCTAAGGGGAAGGTCGTGCGTTCGAATCGCGCCGGGGCCGCCACCTTTCGTCAGGCGCCAATGTTGGACTGCCTGTCCGCGGCCATCGATGCGTTTCCGGCCCCGTCCGGAGTGGCGTCCTGGACCGATTCCCCGATGTACTTTCGCGGTCGTCCCGTATCGGATACGAAAGCGGCCAGCGGCGTTCGCGTCCGGACCGCCGCGATGGTGCCGCGCTTACGGTGCCGGCCTGTTGCGGAAATATGCCCCCGTGGCGCCAGCGCGCATTTGGTTGGCACTGAAACCGTCCTTTGCCGGTGCGGCCTGCGCGGGTTTTTGCGGTGCAGCGCTTGACAGTTTTCGGCCGCTGTTGTTTTGTTGGCCGTCATGTCCAGTCGCCTTGCCTTCCCCAGCATCCTTTCCCGTCCGGCGCCACGCCCGGGCGCTGCCGGTATTGCGACCACCATTACCACCGTCACCACTCGCCCGGTGCGGCCCGTCGTCTTCGCGTAGTTTTCCGAAAACCACGGCCCCGCACCCGGATCAGGATGCGGGGCATACCCCGGCCTGAGACGAGCGGGGCCTCCCAGCCCGAGGTCTTGCCATGTCGTCTGCAGTACCGTTGGAATCCCCCGAAGCTCCCCCCAAACCCGGCCTGCAGGCCGTGCCCGGTACCGTCGTGCACAAGTTCGGCGGCACCTCGGTGGCCGATGCCGAGCGCTACCGCCATGTCGCCCAGCTGCTGCTGGCGCGCACGGAGCCGCTGCAGGTCACCGTGGTCTCGGCGATGAAGGGGGTGACCGATGCGCTGATCGCCATGGCCGAGGCCGCGGCGTTCGGCGGCACGGACTGGCGCGAACTCTGGCACGACCTGCGTGGACGCCACCGCGCCGCCGCCGTGGCGCTGCTGGGCGAGGCGGCCGGCCCGACGCTGGAATGGCTGGACCAGCGCTTCGACCATCTGGCGGAAATCCTCGCGGCGCTGGCGGTGATCGGCGAGCTGCCCAACGAGGTGCTCGAGCGCGTGCAGGGCCTGGGCGAGGTCTACTCGGCGCAGCTGCTGGGCAACCACCTGCAGGCGCTGGGCGAGGACTGCGCGGTGCTGGATGCGCGCGACGTGCTGGTGGTCGAGCGCAACGAGCTGGGCGTGGCGGTGGACTGGGCGCTCAGCGCCGCCAGGCTGGGCGAATGGCGCGACGGGCATCCGCAGCCGCGCGTGGTGGCCACCGGCTTCGTGGCGCGCAACCATGGCGGCCACATCACCACGCTGGGGCGCAACGGCAGCGACTACTCGGGCGCGATCTTCGCCGCCCTGTTCGGTGCCGACGAACTGCACATCTGGACCGACGTGGACGGCGTGCTCTCGGCCGATCCGCGGGTGGTGCCCGAGGCGGTGCAACTGGAGACGCTCAGCTACGACGAGGCCTGCGAGCTGGCCTACTTCGGCGCCAAGGTGGTGCATCCGCAGACGATGTCGCCGGCGATCGAGCGCGGCCTGCCGATCATCATCCGCAACACCTTCCAGCCCGGGCATCCGGGGACGCGCATCACCGCGCACAGCGAGGTCAGCGGGCCGATCAAGGGGCTCACGCTCAGTCCCGACCTGGCGGTGCTGAACCTGGAAGGCACCGGCCTGATCGGCGTGCCCGGCACCGCCGAGCGGGTGTTCTCGGCATTGCGCAACGCGCACGTGTCGGTGGTGATGATCTCGCAGGGATCCTCGGAGCATTCGATCTGCTGCGTGGTCAGGCAGGCCGAGGCCGAGCGTGCCCGCGATGCGCTGCTGCACGCCTTCGCCCACGAACTGGGCCAGGGACAGGTGCACCGGGTGCAGTTGACCAGCGGCATCAGCGTGCTGGCGGCGGTCGGCGACGGCATGGCCGGCCAGCCCGGCGTGGCCGCGCGGCTGTTCGAGTCGCTGGGGCGGGCGCAGGTCAACATCCTGGCCATCGCCCAGGGCTCGTCCGAGCGCAACATCTCGGTGGCGATCGACAGCCGCCACGCGGCCAAGGCGCTGCGCGCCGCGCACGCCGGCTTCTGGCTGTCGCCGCAGACCTTCGCCGTGGGCGTGATCGGTCCGGGCAACGTCGGCGCGGCGTTCCTGGACCAGCTGCTGGAGGCCCGCCAGCAACTGCTGGGCAAGGCCAACGTGGACCTGCGCCTGCGCGCCATCGCCTCCTCGCGGCACATGCTGCTGGGCGCGCGCGCGCTGTCCGGCGACTGGCGCGCCGCGTTCGCCGGCGGCCACGAGGCGGCGGACCTGGACCGTTTCACCGAGCACCTGCTGTCGGCGCACCTGCCGCACGCGGTGATCGTCGATTGCAGCGGCAGCGCGGCGGTGGCCGACCGCTACGAGGGCTGGCTGGCCGCGGGCATCCACGTGGTGACGCCGAACAAGCAGGCCGGCTCCGGGCCGCTGTCGCGCTTCCGCGGCATCCGTGCCGCGGCCGCCGCCAGCGGTGCGCGCTTCCGCTACGAGGCCACGGTCGGTGCCGGGCTGCCCGTCATCACCACCTTGCGCGACCTGGTCGATACCGGCGACAAGGTGACCTCGATCGAGGGCATCTTCTCCGGCACGCTGGCATGGCTGTTCAACAAGTACGACGGCAACGTGCCGTTCTCGCAACTGGTGGCGCAGGCGCGGGCGATGGGCTACACCGAGCCGGACCCGCGCGACGACCTGTCCGGCGTGGACGTGGCGCGCAAGCTGGTGATCCTGGCGCGCGAGGCCGGGCGCGAGATCAGCCTGGAGGACGTGGAAGTGGAAAGCCTGGTGCCCGACGCGCTGCGCGAGGCCGGCGTGGACGAGTTCATGCAGCGCCTGCACGAGGTCGATGCGGTCTTCGCGCAGCGCCTGCAGGAGGCGCACGCGCGCGGTTGCGTGCTGCGCTACGTGGCCCAGCTGCACCCGGGCGCCGCGGCACGGGTCGGGCTGGTCGAGCTGCCGGCCGACCACGCCTTCGCCAACCTGCGCCTGACCGACAACGTGGTGCAGTTCACCACCCGCCGTTACTGCGAGAACCCGCTGGTGGTGCAGGGGCCGGGCGCCGGTCCGGAAGTGACCGCCGCCGGCGTGTTCGCCGACCTGCTGCGTGTGGCGGCGGGCGAGGGGGCGCGGCTGTGAGCCTGGCGCATGCGGTGGACGCCGGGGCATCCGTGCCGGCCGGCATGAAATCGGAGGCCCGGGCGTATGCGCCGGCCTCGGTGGCGAACGTGGCGGTCGGCTTCGACCTGCTGGGCTATCCGGTGGCGGGTGTCGGCGACACGGTGCGGGTGCGTCGCATCGACGTCCCAGAAGTCCGCATCGCCGCCATCCGCGGCACGGTGGTGGAACTGCCGCGCGTGGCGGCCGAGAACACCGCCGGTGCCGCGCTGATCTCGCTGCGCGATGCGCTGCAGCTGCCGTTCGGCTTCGAGATCGAGATCGACAAGGGCATCCCGCTCAGCTCCGGCATGGGCGGTTCCGCCGCCTCGTGCGTGGCCGCGCTGGTGGCGGCCAACGAACTGCTGCCCGAGCCGCTGGGTCGCGAGCAGTTGTACCGGTATTCGCTCGATGGCGAGGCGGTGGCCAGCGGCAGCCGCCACGGCGACAACCTCGGGCCGATGTTCCTCGGCGG
>JAFADB010000060.1 GCA_023425225.1 Pseudomonadota bacterium | reverse complement strand
TCTCGGCATGCGCGCGGCCGCCGAAGTCGGCATCGGCGGCCTGCAGCAGCGCGTCCTGGTGCACGCGAAGCGCCTGTGCCAGCGCGGCCAGCGCCTGCCGGCGGCTGTGCAGGTCGGGTACGCCGCGTGCGAAGCCGGCGCGGAGGGTGTCCAGCTGGGTCTGCAGTTCGGTATCGGTCGTGTTCATGGCCTTCCCTTGAAGTCGTCCATCGAGTGGTACACGCCCAGCCATTCGCCGCCGATCTTGTCGAACCAGCGTGCCGGCAGCAGGGCGCGCAGCAGCGGCACCAGGTTCAAGAGCCACGGCAGGCGCAGCAGGATGCGGTCGGACCTGACCGCGGCGACGATCCGGTTGGCCACGTGGTCCGGCTTGAGGATCGGGATCACCGGCGAGCGCACACCGGCGAACATGCCGGTGTCGATGTAATACGGCGTGACCGTGGTGACCTTCACCCCGGTGTCGCCCTGTTCCATCTCGATGCGCAGCGAGTCCGACCAGCCGGTCACCGCCCATTTGCTGGCGCAGTACACGGACATCTTCGGGTTGGAGACCAGCCCGGCGGCCGAGGCGATGTTGACGATGTGGCCGCCGTGCCGCGCCAGCATGCCCGGCAGCAGCTCGCGCGCCACGTACATCGGCGCCAGCGTGTTCACGTCGAGGGTGCGCGCGATGTCGGCGTAGCTGTGCTCGACGAATTGCTTGCCGACGATGATGCCGGCGTTGTTGATCAGCACGTCGACCGCGATCGCGTCCGTCTCCATCGCCTGCGCCGCGGCCTGGATGCGCTGCGGATCGGCCAGGTCGACCACGTAGCCGGACACGTCGTGGCCCAGGGCGCGCAGCTCGGCCACCGCCTGGTCCATCGCCGCCTGCTGCACGTCCCAGATCACCAGCCGCGCCGCGCCTTCCTCCAGGAACCGGCGCCCCATCAATCGGCCTATGCCGGATGCACCGCCGGTGACCAGCACGGTCTTGCCGCGTATTTCGCTCATGGAACCCTCCGCGTGGATGGCGCCGGGCGTCCGGCGCCCTCAGAATGAGAGTGATTGCTCTATTTTGCGCACCATAGGGGCATCCGCCACCCGCGTCAACCGGGCCGGGACCTGCGCGCGATGCCATAATCGGAAACCACGGCGCGCCGGCTGCGGCGGCCGCGTTCGCAAAGCGAGGCACTGCGTTGACGTCCCCCACCAAGTCCGTCCGAGCGCCGCGCGCGGCCGCTCGCAAACGCGTTCCCGAGCCGCTGGCGGCCGACATCGTGCGCCATGCCCCGGTACAGGCGCGCGGCCATCGCCGCGTGCAGCTGCTGCTGGAGGCCGCCGCCGAGGTGATCGCCGAGGTGGGCGTGGACAACGCCACCACCAACGCGGTGGCCGCGCGCGCCAAGACCTCGGTCGGCGTGCTCTACCGGTTCTTCCCCAACAAGCAGGCACTGGTGGATGCGCTGGTCCAGCGCTATCTGGAGCTGATCGACGAGCTGCTCGGCCGCCAGGAGCAGGAGGGCATCGCCGAGTGGCCGCTGCAGCAGTCGATCGACTGGGTGGTGCGTGCGATCGTTTCCTTCCACGAGGCGTATCCGGCGTTCCAGCACGTGTACCGCGCCGTGCGCGGCTCCAGCACGCCGCGTGGCGTCGCGCTGCTGGACCAGACCAAGCGGGTGATCGACCGCCTGCTCGCGCTGCGCATGCCGACCGCGCCGGCACGCGCGCGCGAGCTGCATGCGACCGTGGCGGTGGAGGCCGCGCATGCGCTGGTGGTCCACGCGGTCACGCTGCCGGCGGAGGCGCGCGAACGCCTGACGCGCGAGGCGGTGGTGCTGCTGGTGCGCTACCTGGAGCCGGCGTACGCATCCGTTCCGGCTGCGCCGGCCAAGGCCCGCAACGCCACGCGCGCGGCCGTGCCGGGAGTCGGCCCGCGCGGTGGCGGCAAGCGCCGCACCGGTGGCCGCCACGACGACCGTACGTGAGAGGGCGGCGGACCGTCGGCATCGCTTCCTTGCCATCGCATGCCCACCCGTGGCTGCGCGGCCGTGCGGCCACGGGATGGTAGGCTGGTTGCCGGTCTTTCGTTGCTGCCAAGCGCCGGGCATCTGCAGGCCGACCCGCCCAGGCAGTCGAGGACACGACATTGACGAATGAGGATTCGCGCGACGGCGCGCAGGACGATCTCCGCGCGATCGCCTACCTGAGCCTGGTGCGCCGGCCGATGACGGTGGCCGAACTGGACCGGCTGGTGATCGATGCCAACGCGCACAACGCCATGCAGGGCGTGACTGGCGCGCTGCTGTTCGATGGGCAGCGGTTCTTCCAGTACTTCGAAGGCCCGGCCGCGGGCGTGGCGGTCGTGTACGAGCGGATCAGGCGCTCGTCCAAGCACACGATCGTGTCCGAGGTGTTCAACGGGCCGGTGCCGCGGCGCTACTTCTCGCAGTGGAACATGGCCAGCCGGCGCGCCGGATCGGACACCCTGCTCGAACTGGGAACCGCGCGCTGGCTGCAGGTCAAGTCCGGGATGGAGGCGCAGTTCGCCGAGTCCGAAGGCCTGCGCCGGCTGGTCGCGTTCTGGGGCGACGGCGGTCCGGTGCTGCCGTCGGCACCCGCCGAACCGGCCTAAAGGCCACCGCGCCGGCGCGGTGACCGGCACACCGCCCTGCGCATCCCGGCACGCGACAACGCACCGACCATCGCAGGTGCCGATGCGGCGGCAACGGTCGCCGCGTGGCTGCGACTGCTGCGTCGCCGCGGGAGCGTCGATCCGGGCGTGGCTACACTGGCGCGATTTGCGAGGAGTCTGCGGTGAGTCGGATCTTTTCACCGGTTTCATTGATCGGCGTGCCCACCGACGTCGGTGCCGGCCATCGCGGTGCACGCATGGGTCCGGAAGCACTGCGCATCGCCGGCCTGTGCGAGGCCTTGCAGTCGCATGGAGTGCAGGTGCGCGACGTCGGCAACCTCGATGGTCCGCGCAATCCCTGGCAGGCTCCGGTCGACGGCTATCGCCATCTGGACGAGGTGGTGGCGTGGAACCGCGCGCTGATGAACGCCAGCCTGGCCGAACTGCGCCAGGGCCGTCTGCCGGTGATGCTGGGCGGCGATCATTGCCTGGGCATCGGTTCGATCACCGCGGTGGCGCGCCACTGCCGCGAGAACGGCCGCACGCTGCGCGTGCTGTGGCTGGATGCGCACTCGGACTTCAACACCAGCCAGGTCACCCCGTCGGGCAACGTGCACGGCATGCCGGTGGCCTGCCTGTGCGGGCTGGGTCCGCATGCGCTCACCCACCTGGGCGGCGATGCGCCGGCGATCCTGCCGTCGCAGGTGCGGCAGATCGGCATCCGTTCGGTCGATCCGGACGAGAAGCGGCTCATCAAGGAGCACCGTGTCGATGTCTACGACATGCGCTTCATCGACGAGATGGGCATGAAGCGCACGATGGAGCAGGCGCTGGAGGGCGTGGACCACGACACCCACCTGCACGTGAGTTTCGACGTCGACTTCCTCGATCCCGGCATCGCCCCGGGCGTGGGCACCACCGTGCCCGGCGGGGTGAACTACCGCGAGGCGCAGCTGGTGATGGAGATGATCGCCGACACCGGCCGCATGGGCTCGCTGGACATCGTCGAGCTCAACCCGGTGCTGGACAACCGCAATGCCACCGCGGAGCTGGCGGTGGACCTGGTGGAGAGCCTGTTCGGCAAGTCCACGCTGATGCGCGACTGACGCTGGCTGAATCGCGCCGCGGGCCATTCACGTGGAATCGACGGCGTGCCCGTCAGATTCACTCCACCCACGAGCATCCGGGTGGACGAGAAGCCCACCCGGATCCCCCAGTCCGACGAGGTAGTCAATGAAACGAGCGATTCCGCTGGCCATGCTGGCACTGTTTTCCGCAGGCCTGCTGGCAGGTTGCAACACCGTGGCCGGTGCCGGAAAGGACATGCAGAAGGCGGGCGAGAAGGTCGAGGACAAGGCCCAGGACTGCAGCGACGGCCGTTGCTGATCCGCTGCGCTGGATGAATGATCGCGGCTTGGCCGCATGCGAGAAGAGGAGAAGACGATGAAGCGAGTGATTGCCCTGATGCTGTTGGCCATGTTCTCGGCCGGTGTGCTTTCGGCCTGCAATACCGTGGCCGGCGCCGGCAAGGACGTGCAGAAGGCGGGCGAGAAGGTCGAAGACGCGGCCGACCGCCGCAACTGATCGCCCGGCGCGATGCGGTACCCGAACGAACGGACCGGAAGGTCCGTTCTTTTTTTGGGGGATTCCCTGCTGGCTCGCCGGTGCGGCACCGCGCTGGTCTTTACGCGCTGGTCTTTAACCGTTCATGGCGGTGAGGGAGGCCTGCACGTCGGCTTGACCGCCAGCGAATGGCCGTCCGCCGATGCTGGACGTGCATGGAGACACGCCGTGCCAACGAGGAGGAACCGATGAACAAAGACATCATTTCCGGCAAGTGGTCGCAGCTCAAGGGCAAGATGCAGGCCAAGTGGGGCGGCCTGACCGACGACGACTTCAAGGTGGCCGAAGGCAATGCCGAGTACCTGTCCGGCAAGCTGCAGGAGCGCTACGGCTGGGGCCGTGACCGTGCCGAGCACGAGGTGCGCGATTTCGAGGATGCGCTGCGGCGCGACGAGCGCGGATAAGGCGCGACCCGCGGCCGCGGGTAATGCGTGCGGCAGGCGCGGCTTGACACGCGCCTGCGCTCCTGGAAGCAGGGGCGACATGAGCCGCGAGGGCTTCCCCGGAGCCCGGGCAAGGCCAGGTATTGGCAGTCGAGGCCCCTCTCCCGACGGGAGCGGGGCCTCGCGGTCTCTGGATGCACGAGGCTGTGCCCGTACCCGCATCCGCCCCTTCGGGGCATCTTCATCCCGACGGGAGAAGGAAACCGATGCTCGACGCCGATCGGGCGCGGAAACGCTTCATCGCGGCTCGTGCGATTCCCGCGGGCGGGGGCCGGACCTTCGCTTGTGTGGGCAGCGGTTAAACTTGCGGATCGCCTCATCACAGCATCTCCCGCATGACCACCCGCGTCCTTACCGGCATCACCACCTCCGGAACTCCCCACCTGGGCAACTACGTCGGCGCGATCCGCCCGGCCGTCGCCGCCAGCCGCGCCGCGGACGTGGAGAGCTTCTACTTCCTGGCCGACCTGCACAGCCTGATCAAGGCGCAGGACCCGGAGCGGACCCAGCGC
The DNA here is from genome assembly GCA_023425225.1 of Pseudomonadota bacterium. GTDB lineage: Bacteria > Pseudomonadota > Gammaproteobacteria > Xanthomonadales > Xanthomonadaceae > MMGLT7. The sequence continues at coordinate 1,878 of JAFADB010000060.1, read as the reverse complement.
TCGACGCTGGAGATCGCCGCGACCTGGCTGGCCGCCGGCCTGGACCCGGACAAGGTCTGGTTCTACCGCCAGAGCGACGTGCCCGAGACCACCGAGCTGATGTGGCTGCTGACCTGCGTGGCCGGCAAGGGCATCCTCAACCGCGCCCACGCCTACAAGGCGGCGGTGGACCGCAACCGCGCCGAGGGCGAGGACGACGATGCCGGCGTCACCGCCGGGCTGTTCATGTACCCGGTGCTGATGGCGGCCGACATCCTGATCTTCAACGCCGACAAGGTGCCGGTGGGGCGCGACCAGGTGCAGCACATCGAGATGGCGCGCGATTTCGCCCAGCGCTTCAACCATGTCTACGGCCGCGAGTACTTCACCCTGCCCGAGGCGCTGGTGGACGAGCACGTCGCCACGCTGCCGGGGCTGGACGGGCGCAAGATGAGCAAGAGCTACGGCAACACGATCCCGCTGTTCGTGCCGCGCGAGGAGCTGAAGAAGCTGGTGTTCTCGATCCTCACCGACTCGCGCGCGCCGGGCGAGCCGAAGGACACCGAGGGCTCGGCGCTGTTCCAGCTGTACCAGGCGTTCGCCGATGAACGCGAGACGGCGGCATTCGCCCAGGCCTTCGCCGACGGCATCGGCTGGGGCGATGCCAAGCAGAAGCTGTTCGAGCGTATCGACAGCGAGATCGCGCCGATGCGCGAGCGCTACCAGGCGCTGATCGCGCGTCCCGGCGACATCGAGCAGATCCTGCGCGAGGGCGGCCGTAGGTTGCGCGAGAAGTACGCCACGCCGTTGCTGGCCGAGCTGCGCCATGCGGTGGGCCTGCGCGACCTGTCGGTGCGCGACGCGGCGCAGGACAAGCCGGCGCCCAAGGCGGCCAAGCCGGTGTTCAAGCAGTATCGCGAGGGCGATGGCCGCTTCTACTTCAAGCTGCTCGACGGCCAGGGCGAGGTGCTGGTGCAGAGCGGGGGCTTCGATTCCCCGCGCGAGGCCGGCAAGCTGATCGCCGTGCTCAAGCAGGCCAAGCAGGCCGATGCGCTGGAGACGCCGCTGGTCACCTTGCTGGCCGACACCGCCCTCGTGCTGCAGGCGCTGGCGCAACTGCGCCAGGAGTGAGCCGCGCGCTGCGGCGCGCTGCATCCAAATGAGGGGCACGGGCCGCCCGTCCTGCGACCAAAGCCGAATCCAGCCGGCGTACGGGCTTGTCTACACTTGCCCGCATCGCCAGCCGGAGTCCTCGATGCCAAGCGAGCACAGCATCCACACCCTCGACACCGGGTTCCAGCGCGTGCGCTTCGATGCGGCCTACCTGGTGGTCGAGCGCGGCCGCGGCGCCTTCGTCGATTGCGGCACCGGCCTGTCGGTGCCGGCGCTGCTGGCGGGGCTGGCCGAGGCGGGGCTGGTGCCGGCCGACGTGGACTGGCTGATCCTGACCCATGTGCACCTGGACCATGCCGGCGGCGCCGGCATGCTGATGCGCGAGCTGCCCAACGCCCGCCTGCTGGTGCATCCGCGCGGCGCGCGACACATGATCGACCCGGCCGCGCTGATCGCCGGCGCCACCGCGGTCTATGGCGAGGAGGAGATCGCCCGCAGCTACGGCCCGATCGTGCCGGTGCCGGCCGAGCGGGTGGTGGTGGCCGAGGACGGGCACGTCGTGTCGCTGGCCGGCCGCGAGCTGCTGTGCATCGACACGCCCGGCCACGCGCGCCACCACCTGTGCGTGTGGGATGCGCGCAGCCGCAGCTGGTTCGCCGGCGACACCTTCGGCATCTCCTACCGCGAGCTGGACAGCGCGCAGGGGGCCTTCGTCATCCCCACTTCCTCGCCGGTGCAGTTCGAGCCGGAGGCGATGGCCGCCTCGATCGCGCGGATGATGGGCTA
>JAFADB010000006.1 GCA_023425225.1 Pseudomonadota bacterium | reverse complement strand
CGGACAGGAATCGAGGCGATGTCTTTTCTTTCGTATCCAGGCGGCCGCGTGGCCGTCGCAACGGCGGTGCTGGCGGCTGCGCTGGTGCCGGGCGTGGGCCGCGCGGCTCCGAGTCATGTGGTGCTGACGCCGAAGCTGGACTGGCAGACCGCGCAGGCGCTGGCCGCCGAGGCGGTGCGCGTGTGCGCGGCGCAGGGGTTCTCGGTGACGGCCACGGTGGTGGATACCTCCGGCCAGCAGCAGGCGGTCATCAAGGGCGACCACGCGCCGCTGCAGTCGCTGTCGGTGTCCTACCGCAAGGCCTACACGGCGTATTCGTACGGCATGGCCTTCGACAAGGATTCCACCAGCGAGCTGGTGGCGGACAAGCTGACCGGGCCGGCCGACGGCTCGCTGGCTACCGTGCCGGAGGTGATCTTCATCGCCGGCGGGGTGACGCTGCGCACGGCCGACCGCACTGTGCTGGGCGGCATCGGCGTGTCGGGGGCATCCGGCGGCGACAAGGACGAGGCCTGCGCACAGGCCGCGGTGGACCGCTACAAGGGCGATTTCCGCTGAAGCGGCGCTCCCGGCCTGATGTTCCGCCGGGCCGGGCGGGCAAGCTGCCGTGACCGTGTACCGGCCCGATGCCTGTTGCGGATGCGCTGTCGCGCCGCGGATTGGTCCGGGAACGAAGCCGCATGGGCATCGGCAACCGGCGCGAGGGACGGCAGGGCCGCCAGCACCGTGCATGCCGCCCACGAACACCGGAGCAATGGAAGCCGGCCAATCCCGGGGGATGTGCTGCCGCGGGAGGCGGGCGTGCCGCCCGGTCCGCACATGCACGCCAGTCATGGCCGGCCTTTGGGTTCAGCGCCCCCCGGCCGTCACCCGCCACACCGTGTTGCCGACGTCGTCGGCGATCAGCAGCGCGCCCTCGTTGTCCTGCGCCAGCCCGACCGGCGCGCCGTAGAGCTGCTTCTCGTCGCTGGAGTGGAAGCCTGCGACGACCGATTCGGGCGTGCCGACCGGCTTGCCGTCGCGGAATGCGACGTAGGAGACGCGGTAGCCGCTCAGCGGCGAGCGGTCCCAGCTGCCGTGCTCGCCGATGAAGGCGCCGCCGTGGTACTTCGCCGGCAGCGCGTCGCCGGTGTAGAACCACAGCCCCAGCGGTGCGACGTGCGAGCCGATGGCGTAGTCCGGCACGATCGCCTTCTCCACCAGGTCGGGGCGTTCCGGCCTGACCCGGGGGTCCACGTGCTGGCCGAAGTAGCTGTAGGGCCAGCCGTAGAAGCCGCCTTCCTGTACCGAGGTCAGATAGTCCGGCACCAGGTCGGCGCCGATCTCGTCGCGCTCGTTGACGATCGCCCACAGCCTGCCGCTCTGCGGCTCCCACTGCAGGCCGGTCGGATTGCGCAGGCCGGAGGCATAGATGCGGCTGGCGCCGCTGGCGACATCGACCTCGAGCACGGCCGCGCGCCGGTACTCCACCGCCAGCCCGTTCTCGGTGATGTTGCTGTTGGAGCCGACGCCGACGTAGAGCTTGCTGCCGTCCGGGCTGGCCAGCAGCGCCTTGGTCCAGTGGTGCTCGATGCTGCCCGGCAGGTCGGCCAGTTCCACGCCCGGCGCCTCGATGCGGGTCTCGCCGCTGCGGTAGGGGAACTTGACGATGTTGTCGGTGTTGGCGACATAGAGCGTGTCGCCGATCAGCTGCACGCCGAACGGCGAGTGCAGGTGTTCGATGAACACGTGCCTCTCCCACTCGCCGTCGGCGCCGGGCGTGGGGCGCAGCAGGGTGATCCGGTTGCCGCCCTTGGAGGCCTTGCCGGAGCGGCTCTTGATCATGCCGGCGATCAGCTGCTTGGGCGTGGTCACCGGCTCGCTGCCCGGACCGTTGGACTCCACCACCAGCACGTCGCCGTTGGGCAGGGTGAGCAATTGGCGCGGATGCGCCAGGTCGCTGGCGATCTTCTCGATCCGCAGGCCGGCGGGCACCGTCGGCGCCTGGCCCTGCTGCCAGCCCACCCCTTCGGGCACCTGCATCGGCGGCACCAGGAATTGCCGGGCCGCGGGCAATGGCGGAGCACTGCCGGATTGCTGCGCCGGGTCCAGCGACGCCTTGCCGCTGCATCCTCCCAGCAGGGCCATGCAGGCCAGCGTCGACGTGCCGCAACGGATGATCCTATTCATGGGCGAAGCTCCCGATGGTGCGATGGCGTATGGCGACGACGGCGTGGGCGATCGCCAGCAGGACGACCGTGGCCACCGAGAGCCAGATCGCGGCGGGTACCACCCCATAGGCGTCGCGGCTGTGCACGAAGGCGTTGAAGATCGCCGCGACGATGGCGAGCAGGTTGAGCCAGAAATCGAGACGTTCCACGCCCGTACTGGTACGCCGGCCGGTGATCCATACCTGCACCAGGTTGACCAGGCGCGGGATCACCGCGAACAGCAGGCCGAAGACGATCAGCCAGGCGGCGCCCTTCATCCACAGGATCTCCGCGCTGCGGGCGTAGACGATGTCGAAGATCAGCGCGGCGACGAAGCAGCCGAACGGGATCGGATTGAGCAAACCGTAGACGGCGGCGGCCACGGCGGAGCGATGCGGTACGGCAAGGGCGTTCATGGGCGGCGTGTCCTAGGAAGGAACGGAGGCGTGCTTCCGTGGTCGGCCCGGCATGCTCCGCGAATCCCGCGTGCAGCCACGACCGATTCATGCACCGTCGCGCATCGGGTGTCTAGGTCGTGTCACGACGTGGCGTGTCGATCGGTCGATACCGTATCGTTGCGCGGGTGCAGCGGCGGGTTCGATGCGCAATGAGCGGATGCCCGGTGTCCGAGGCTCGCAATGGCTTTTGCTCTCATCGGCCCCGTGCAAGTGCACTGCCCGGGAAAGCCTCGGGCCTCGCTCCCTTGCAAGCGGAGTGGACATTGCACGATCTGCACGAAAGCCACTGGATGATCAGCGATGACCAGCCGGCTGTGACCGAGCGCTTCGGCTACTGAAAAGCACTTCCCGCTTTCGCGCACTACTGCCTGGAGAAGACACAGGACCGGGCAACTGTCAGCCGGAGTGGCGCGGCCCATGCCCGGAGAGATTGAAGTCGTCGTCCCCGCGCAGGCGGGGACCCGGGGCCTTTCGCGGTGAACAGCCGGCTGCGGGATCTCCCTGTAGCCGCGTCCTTCAAGGCACAGGTGCCGAGTTTTCTCTCTCCCAACCCCTGTCTCTTCATCGCATTCCGACCCCCGGCTCCCTTCTCCCGCTTGCGGGGGAAGGTGGCGCGCAGCGCCGGATGGGGGCGCTTCTGCTTCTGCTTTCCCACGCTCCAAACAGCCCCCATCCGCCCTTCGGACACCCCGCCTTCGCGGGGGCTGGTTCTTCCCCCGCAAACGGGAGAAGGGAGCTGGTTATTCCTGATGTTTGATCAAGAGACGGGGCTTCAAAAGGACAACGAGAAGAAGGCTCGGCGGACAAGCCCCGCTTTGAGTCCCGATGGCATCCGCGGCGTAGACGTCTGCGCAGCAGTCATCCGGTGGCGCGTCGATGTCGTTTCCCGGACGGCAGTGCGCGAACGTGGAGCCGACAACAGGTTTCCTGTGGGATGGCACGCGCAGGTGTATCGATGTTCGCAGCTCGACCGCACAGCCTTATCGTTGCTTCGGTCGTTGGTTTCGACCGGTGGAGCAGGGCATCGCCGTGAAAGCACATCGAGCCGCGCCCGAGAAAATGGAAATGCGCTAGCGCCATCCCAGCCCGGGCGCGACGTGGGTCAGGATCGACTCGATCACGTGCGCGCAGTAGTCCACGCCCAGCTGGTTGGGCACGGTCAGCAGCAGCGTGTCGGCCTCGGCGATGGCCTCGTCTCCGGCCAGCTCCCGGATGAGGACATCGGGCTCGGCGGCGTAAT
>JAFADB010000005.1 GCA_023425225.1 Pseudomonadota bacterium | reverse complement strand
ACAAGGAAGGCACCGACCTGCGCGACATGGTGCGCGAGAACCTGGTCGCCGAACGCATCGCCATCGACAGCTACCGCGAGATGATCGACTTCATCGGCGACCGCGACACCACCACCAAGCGCATCCTGGAGCACATCCTGGAGCAGGAAGAAGAGCACGCCGACGAGTTCGCCGACCTGCTGGATGGCTGGATAGGCGCCTAGGGCGTTCTCAAGCCGGGCTTTGCCGGGACAACGCATCGCTCCACGCAAGGCTGCGTCACAAAGGTGAGACGACGTGGCGCGGTGGCTTTGCCGCCTTCTGGACGAAGGTACGGGCTTCCGGGGCCCGTCCTCGAATCGATTGCCGGGCAAGGCCTTTCCGGCTTCCGGAACGGCGGCAGTCTGTTTTGTGGCCCGGTAGCCCGTGCGGTGCGCGTCCGTTGGTCGATCGAATGGCAGGCCCTCGGCGGTCGAGGGACGTTCCCGTGCCTGCTGGTGAAGGCGCTTACTCAGGCCGTCTTGTGAGATCGCGCTGCAGCCGCGAGAGCCGGCAACGGCCACCAACGGCAAGGACCGGCTTTCATCATTGCCCGGCGACCGCGACCGACATGGCCATCACGCCTTGGTTGCCACCACCGGTCGCTCAGGCACTGGCCTGACCTTCCACGTCCAGCGGCGGGTGGAAGTTCAACTTGGCCACCACGCCCTGCTCGCGCCCCGGCCTGACCTTGACCTCCCAGCCATACAGGTCGCACAGCCGGCTGACGATCGACAGGCCGATGCCGCCGCCCTGCGAATGTCCGGCGTGGGTACCGCGGTAACCGCGCTGGAACAGCTTGGCCGCGTCCTCCTCGCTCAGGCCGGGGCCGGTATCGGCCACCTCCACCGCGTCCTCGAGCACGTTGACGACCACCTGCCCCTCCTGCGTGTACTTGACCGCATTGCCGATCAGGTTGCCCAAGGCGACGGACAGCGCCGATTCGGGCGCATCGACCACCAGGTCGCGGTTGCCGTCCAGAAGCAGTTCCAGGCGTTTGCCGCCGAGCTGCGCCCGGTGCGATTCGATCAACTGCTCGGCGACCCGGGCGACATTGCTGCTGCCCTGGCCACGCTCGTTGCGCGACAGCAGCAGCAGGGCGCCGATCAGGTCGGTGCACTGTTGCTCGGCACGCTGGATGCGCTGCAGTCGCTGGAACATCTTCTCGTCCAGGTCCGGCCGCGTCAGCAACAGCTCGGTGGCGCCACGGATCACCGCCAGCGGCGTGCGCAGCTCGTGGCTGACGTCGGCGTTGAACTCGCGGTCGCGCTGGACCACCTCGGTCAACCGCCCCGAGTAGTCGTCCAGCGCCTCGGCCAGCTGGCCGACCTCGTCGTCGGGGAAGTGCGGCGCCAGCGGCTTAAGGTCGCCGCTGCCGCCGCGGTAGGCACGCAGCCGCGCCACCAGGTCCGAGACCGGACGCATCACCTTGGACGCCGACCACCAGCCGATCAGCAGCGACAGGCCGCTGAACAGCATCACCGAGATGTACAGCGCGCGCTTGAGTTGCTGCTCGCCGCGGATGCTCTGGGTGACGTCGTAGGCGAGGAAGAACCACTCGTTGGGCGTCTTGCGCACCGCCAGCTTGTAGGCGTACGGCCGCCCCTCATCGTCCACGCCGCTGATGTTGTGGATGCCGCTGGGCAGTTCGTACCAGTCCGGCTGCTCGCGTCGCAGTTCGTCGAACTTGTCGCGCCGCACCACCTTGGCCAGCATCTGCTGTACGGGCATGTCCGGGCTGCGCGAGGTATCCAGGTAGAAGCGGCGCGCGTACTCGTCGATGTTGCGGTTCATCACGTCTTCGACGAGCTGGCTTTCCACGCGCTGGCGCGCGTAGTCGGTCAGGTACGCGAACAGGGCCGTCAGGCCCGTACCCAGCAGCACGAAGGACAGGATGATGCGGCTGCGCAGGCGGCGGCGATAGCGCCCGCGCCTGCGCACCCCGGTACTGCCGGCCGCTTCAGGCATCCGGTGCGGCGATGCGATAGCCGATGCCATGGCGGGTCTGGATCATGGGTACGTCGAAGGGCTTGTCCACCACCGCGCGCAATCCGTGGATATGCACGCGCAGGGAATCCGAGTCGGGCAGCTCCTCGCCCCATACCCGCGTCTCCAGCTCCTGCCGGGTGACCACCGCCGGCGACGCCTCCATCAGCGCCTGCAGGATCTTTAGCGCGGTTGGGTTGAGCTGCAGCAGCTTGCCCTGGCGCCGCACCTCGAGCGTGTCGAGGTTGTATTCCAGGTCGCCGGTCTCCAGCACCCGCGTGTGCATGCCCTTGCCGCGGCGCGCCAGCGCGTTGAGCCGGACCTCGACCTCCTGCAGCGCGAATGGCTTGATCAGGTAGTCGTCGGCACCCGAGTCGAAGCCGGCCAGCTTGTTGTCCAGCGAATCGCGCGCGGTGAGCATCAGCACCGGGGTCTGCTTGCGCGCCTCGTTGCGCAGCTTGCGGCAGACTTCGATGCCGTCCATCCCCGGCAGGTTGAGGTCGAGCACGATCGCATCGAAATCGTGCACCACCGCCAG
>JAFADB010000320.1 GCA_023425225.1 Pseudomonadota bacterium | reverse complement strand
GCCTGCCCGTGGAAGAACGGGATGTCCGGTTCGTTGCGCGAGGCCGGGCGGTCGATCACCGTGCCCTCGGACAGGATCAGGCCCACGCCGTCCTCGGCACGGCGGCGGTAGTACGCGGCCACGTTCGCGCCCGGCACGCCTTCGGGCGAGAAGCGGCGCGTCATCGGCGCCATCACGATGCGGTTGGGCAACTGCAGCGACTTGTAGCGGAACGGGCGGAACAACACGTCTGATGCGGATGCGGACACGAATGCGCTCCATGCCATGGGGGAATCCGAAAGCATAGGCGCCGACATGGACACAAAGTAAGGCCGGCGATGGCGATGCCCGCGGAATGCACCGATCCAGCTGCGCATGGTGTTCACTTGCCGCCTGTTACGGTCGCGCCTGGCCACACGGGAAGCACGCCATGCCCACGCTGCACCTGCGCATCACCGGAACCGAAGACGACGTCCGCGCCTACACCGACCTGCTCCAGGGCACCGAAGGCGTCGAGCACGTCGAAGAGGTGGCCGACCTGATGCCGCACATGGACGACGACGATTCCAGCTCGGCCGGCCTGAGCGACGACATCGGCCCGGGCACGCACCTGCTGGAGATCCTGCTGCCCGAACGCAAGGACGAGCGGGTACGCGAGGCGATCGAGACGCTCGCCATCCGCCTGGGGCTGGTGGTGGAGTTCGAGGACGACGACGGCTGAGGCCGTCCCCGGGGTCAGAAGCTGGCGCCGTCCACCGTCGCGATCTCCAGCGTCGCCAAGTCCACCTCGGACAGGCAGCGCACGTTGACCGCGGCCATGCGCATGCCGTCGGCGGGGTTGTCGCCCTCGCTGAACGGCGCGATGCCGCAAGCGGCGCAGTAGTGATGATCGAGTACGCGATTGTGGAATCGATAGGTCGCCAACGACGATTCGGCCGTGGTCAGCTTCAGCGCCGCGCGCGGGCCGAACCACAGCAGGCCGCCGCGACGCCGGCACAGCGAGCAATTGCAATCGAACGCCTTGTCGATCGGCGCGTCGGTCTCCAGCTCGAACGCCACCGCTCCGCAGTGGCAACTGCCCTGGTACTTCATTGGTCCTTCTCCCGATGTCCCGCGTGGGCGGCAGGATAAACCAACGCCACATACCGGCCGGCGGGCCGGCGTTTATGCTGTGCGCCCTCCTGCACCGGAACCGCCCATGCGCCAGCACCTGCTCGCCCTGGCCCTGCTAGCCGCCCTGGGCGGCTGCCAGAAGGCCGAATCCCCCGCCCCGGCCTCCGCCGCGACCGAACAGGCCGGCGATGCCGCGACCGATGCGACGTTCGCCGACCTGTCCCGGCGTGCGCTGGAAACCTGGCTGCAACTGTCGCCGGTGGCCGCCACCCAGATCGGCGACCACCGCTACGACGGCGAGATCGACGACCTCAGTGCCGCCGGCCGCAGGAAGGGCCTGGAGGCCAGCCGGCAGCTGCTGGCCGAGCTGGACGCCATCGATGCCGGCAAGCTCTCGCGCGAGAACCAGGTGGACGCTGCGATCCTGCGCAACCAGCTGCAATCCGACATCTGGAACACCGAGACGCTGCAGGCCTGGGCCTGGGACCCGCAGGTCTACAACGGCCTGGCCGGCAGCGCGATCTACGGCCTGATGGCGCGCGAGTTCGCGCCGTTGCCCGAGCGATTGAAATCGGCCACCGCGCGCATCGAGAAGATCCCGCGGATCTTCGCCCAGGCGCGCGAGAACCTGGATCCGGCGCGCGTGCCGAGGATCCATGCCGAAACCGTGGCCAAGCAGAACGCCGGCATCCTGAGCATCGTCGACGGCTTCATCACCCCGCACATCGGCGAGCTGCCGCCGGCCGATGCCGAGCGCCTGAAGGCCGCCATCGACACCCTGAAGCAGGCGGTGGCCGAGCAGCAGGCCTGGCTGGACAAGACCCTGGTGCCCAACGCCCGCGGCGACTTCCGCATCGGCGCGGAAAAGTACGACCAGAAGCTGAAGTTCGCGCTGTCCTCGTCGCTGTCGCGCGCGGAGATCAAGCAGCGCGCCGAAGCGGAACTGGCACGCGTGCGCGGGCAGATGTACGCCATCGCCCGCGGCGTGCTCAAGGATCGGCCCGGCGCCCCCGCCCTGCCCGACCAGCCCAGCGACGAGCAGCGGCAGGCCGCCATCGAGGCCGCGCTGGAGCTGGCCTACGCCGAGCGCCCGGCACGCGACAAGGTGGTGGCCGATGCCGAGGCCTCGCTGAAGTCGGCCACCGACTTCGTGCGCGAGAAGGACCTGGTCACCCTGCCCGACGCGCCGGTGGACATCATCCTGATGCCCGAGTTCCAGCGCGGCGTGGCGGTGGCCTACTGCGACTCGCCCGGCCCGCTGGACAAGCACCTGAAGACCTTCTACGCGATCTCGCCGATCCCCGACGACTGGTCGCAGGCGCAGGTCGACTCGTTCCTGCGCGAATACAACTCGCGCATGATCCACCTGCTGTCGATCCACGAGGGCATTCCCGGCCACTACCTGGAGGGCTGGCACTCGGCCAAGTTCCCCTCCACCCTGCGCGCGGTGCTGCGCTCGGGCATGTTCGCCGAGGGCTGGGCGGTCTATACCGAGCGCATGATGCAGGAGCAGGGCTACCTGGGCGACGACCCGCTGTTCCACCTGGTGCAGCTGAAGTTCTACCTGCGCACCATCGCCAACGCCATCCTCGACCAGGGCGTGCAGGTGGACGGCTGGAACCGCGAACAGGCCATGCACCTGATGACCCACGACGCGTTCCAGCAGGAGAGCGAGGCGGCCGGCAAGTGGGTGCGCGCCCAGCTCACCTCGGCGCAACTGCCGACCTACTTCGTCGGCGCGCAGGAGCACTTCGACCTGCGCAAGGCGATGCAGGACAAGCTCGGCGACAGGTTCGACCTGAAGGCCTACCACGACCAGGTGCTGTCCTACGGCGCGCCACCGGTGCGCTTCGTGCGCGAGCTGATGCTGGACCAGCCGATCGAATGACCGGCCGGATGCCCGGCCCCGGCTGGGCATCCCGATGCGCACCTCGCGGCCTCGTTGGCCCGGAAGTGCCGCCACCTGGTCGTGGAGGCATTTCCGGGCTGACGCCACGTCCATGCCGCCGAATCCCGCAACCGGCGTGGCCTGCGGCCGGCTTCATCCCGCGTTTCCGCGTGGTGGGCAACCATCGGTTCATCCACAACCGGAGACGCACCATGCCCACCGTGCACGTACGCCTGACCGGCAGCCAGGACGACCTGCGCATCCTCGCCGACCTGGTCAACGACCTGGACGGCATCGAGCGCATCGAGGAGATCGCCGACCTGATGCCGCACATGGACGACGAGGATTCCAGTTCCGCCGGCCTGAGCGATGCCGTCGGCCCCGGCATCCACGAACTGGAGATCGAGGTTCCCAACCCCAGCACCGCGCGCAAACTGGAGCAGGTGCTGCAGGAGGCCGCCCTGCGCCGCGGCTTGGTGATCGAGTTCGAGACCGAGGACTGACGGTCCGCGTGCGGGCACGCGTCCGTCCTCCTGCACGATCCCGGGCCGGAATGCGACGGCAACGCCGGCGCACTGGCATCACCCGTTCGCCGGAGCAGGCGCAGGACCCCGTACCTCCCGCTGTTTTCCCGCGCGGTTGCCTGCGTGATCCCTACCCGTTCGCCGCCGTAGGCCATCCATCTGTCCCATCCCGGCTTCCGTACTAAAACATGGGATGTTAGGATCATCCGAAAAATCACCTGCCGCCATGTCGACCCTGCCCGTCAAACGCCATTCGCTGGTCGAATCGACCATCCTCGCCATCCGCGACCAGATCGCCCGCCAGGCATGGGCGGTCGGCGAGCGCATCCCGTCCGAAGCCGAGCTGGCCGACCTGTTCGGCGTGGGGCGCAACACCGTGCGCGAGGCGATCCGGGTGCTGTCGCACACGCAGATGCTGGAGGTGCGACAGGGCGACGGCACCTACCTGCGCAGCGAGGTCGATCCGATCGAGACCGTGCGCAGCCTGGCCAACGCCAGCCTGCTCGACCACCTGGAGATGCAGTTGATGCTGGAGGTCGAGGCCGCGCGCTTCGCCGCGCGCCGCGCCCAGGACGAGGACGTGGCCCTGCTGCGCCGGTTGCTGCTCGAACGCGGCGAACACCGGCGCGGACAGGACGACGCCGACTTCGACGCGTTCCTCCAACGCGACGGCCGCTTCCACATGGCGGTGGCCGCCGCCTCGCACAACGAGGCGATCCAGGTGCTGTACGGCCACTTCCTGCTCTCGGTGAGGCGGCATGCGCGGCAACTGCTGGAGCACGAGGAACTGCCCGAGCCGGACCTGGCATCGCACCGCGCCATCGTCGACGCCATCGCCGCACACGACGAGCAGAAGGCGGCCGATGCCGCGCGCGACCTGCTGCAACCGCTGATCGAACGCCTGCACCGGCACGGCCTGCCGCGCCGGCCCGGCGGCTGAATCTCCCTCTCCCGCCCTCCGGAACCGTCCGCCATGAGTCCATTGCAGGTGCACGACGATCGCCATTTCCCGCGGCTGTACGTCCGCGCCGAGGCCGCACATGCCGGCTACGCCGCCGCCTGGATCGCGGACATGGATGCCTTGTTGCGCGATGGCGGCCGCTTCGCCGTGATCCACCCTGTCGAACAGGCGCCCGAGGACCGGGAGGATTTCAAGGCGCGCGGCACCCGGCTCAAGCACAACAAGGCACGCCTTGCCGAGCTCTGCGCCGGCATGCTCAGGATCGGGCCCGATGCGGCACGGCGCGAACAGCTGCAGCCGCTGATGGAGGGCGCGCAGCGCGCATGCGGTGTCCCGCAGCGCTTCGCCTCAGACCCGGCGCAGGCCGAGGCCCTGGCGCGGGGGATGCTGGCCGCGCCGCACCGCAACGGCGGTATCGATGCAGGCTGATGCGCGGCCACCGCGCTCGCGCACGTTGCTGCGCCTGCGCAGCCATTGCAGCCGCATCGAGCAGCGCCTGCTGCTGGTGCTGCGCACGCTCGCCGAACCCGGCAACGGCGACGATCGCCTGCTCCGCCCCTCGCTGCTGGCGCTGGGCCTGCAGCCCGACGGCCTGCCGGCCTGGTCGCAGCTGGCCGCCGGGGTGGCGGCGATGCGGCTGCGCGTGCACGGGCCGGATTCGGCCTTCGTCAGCAGCGACGAGCTCGACCTGCTGGCGGCCCTGAACCGTCTTTCGCAATCGCCGGCCACACTCTCGGTTCCCGGCGAACCGCCGCTGGCGGCGTTGCTGCGGCCCTGCGCCGAGCAGTTGCGCCGGGCCGGCCTGCGCCTGCTGCAGCGCACCCCGCCGCTGCCCGGACGCCGCCTGCTGGAACGGCATGCTCCCGAGGAATCCGGCGCCATCGACGACGCCGGCAGCTGACGGCCCCGCTCGCATCCGTCCGACCGGTCGCTCCCGCAGGAGTGGCATCGGGCCGAGATGCTTTCCAGATCGATTCCCGTGGGCCAGGCGCATCGCGGCCGACGCCGCTCCTACAGGAGATCGCGAACCGGTTGTCCTCAGCCCGCGGCGGCGACGAAGCCGCCGGTCTGCCGCGCCCACAGCCGCGCGTACAGGCCGCCATGCTGCAGCAGCTCGGCATGGGTTCCGCTCTCCACCACGCGCCCGCCATCCATCACCACCAGCCGGTCCATGCGCGCGATGGTCGAGAGCCGGTGGGCGATAGCGATCACCGTCTTGCCCGCCATCAGCGTGTCCAGGCTGTCCTGGATCGCCGCCTCGACCTCCGAGTCCAGCGCCGAGGTGGCCTCGTCCAGCACCAGGATCGGCGCGTCCTTGAGCAGCACGCGGGCGATGGCGATGCGCTGGC
>JAFADB010000258.1 GCA_023425225.1 Pseudomonadota bacterium | reverse complement strand
TGCCCGCCTCGTCGCCGGGTTCGCGGCTGGCACGCACCGCCTGCTCGGCCGACTCGAACCCGTCCAGCGCGAACTTGCCGCGGGCACGGGAGATGGCGTCGTCCACGCTCTTGCGCAGGATGATGCGGCTGCCGTCGAGTTCGACCTTGAGCTGGGTGCCCTTGGTCAGGCCCAAGGCGTCGCGGACCGCCTTCGGCAGGGTGATCTGGCCGCGTTCGGCAACGGTGGCTTCCATGGGTACGCCCTCTTCGGTATGCACGAATTATACATACCTGGGGCGTCATACCGATAGTGCCGGCTAGGCCCGGCACTCCCCCCTCGGAATGGCCAGGGGCTGGCCAGAACGGTCGTCCCCGCGCGAGCGGGGACGACGCCTGGCCGTCAGAACGCCACCTGGAACCGGGTATTCACCGTGGTGCCCTTGTCCGGGCCCTGTACCGCGCCGCTGCGGTTGTCGGTCTGCCAGCGGACCACGTCCAGCATGATCCGGTTCAGGTCGTTCAGGTACCAGTTCGCGCCCACCGTCCAGGCGTGGCCGGTACCGCCGGTCGGCAGTTCGGCGTAGTCCACGTCCTCGTATCGCGCCTTCAGCTCCCAGGCGCCGCGCCCGCCGGCGGTGACCGGGTCGTTCACCTTGACCCTGCCCCAGGTACCGGTCTTGCCCGCATAGGCCGGCACGGCGCCGCCCAGGAACCAACCGGCCGAGACCGCCCAGGCCTGGTGGTCGAGGTCGTAGCGGCCGGCGGTGCCCACGCCGCGCAGGTTGCGCGTGCCCCACTCGCCCGTCGCCCAGGCGGGACCGAAGAAGCCCGCCGCCTCCAGGCCGTAGGCCGTGCTGCGCTCGACGCCCGCCAGCGTGCCGGGGGCGATCTTCACCAGGTCGTTGAAGTGGCCGGCGATGGCCGAACTGCGCAACACCCCGCTGGCGCCGGCCGCGATCTCCTCGTGGAACGCCCACGCGCCCAGGTGCACGACGGCGTCCTGGCGCGCCAGCGGATTCCAGTGCGCGCGCGTGGCCCAGGTCAGGCTGTCGTTGTCGCTGCCCGCATTGTTGAGGTCGTTGCCGGCCACCGACAGGCTGGCATGCCAGCCCTTGCCGTACACGCGCTCGGTCAGGCCGACGCCGAACAGGCCGCGCTGCGGCAGCACCAGCGTGCCGACCACGTTGCGGTCCTGGAACGGCGTGTTGGAGGTGCTGCTGGAGCCATCGATGCCGCGGTCGTTGAGGCGGTTGCCGATGGTCAGGTCCGCCGGCAGCCCGAACGCGCGATGGTCCACCGTCGCGTAGACGGATTTCCACGCCACCTCGTTGTCGGCGAAATCGCCTTCCACCGCCCAGCCGAGGATGCCGTAGCGGCCTTCCGCGCCCAGGCGCACCGAGCGGATCTCGGTGCCGGACAGGTTGCGGTCGCCGGCCGACGAGCCGCTGGTGCTGGAACCGTCGACGAACAGGCGGCCGCGCGGGCGGAAGGTCGCCGAGCCATCGGCGTTGGAGAACTCCGGCGCGCCCTTGGACCACGACACCTTCGGTGCCTTGGCCTGGCCGGATTCCAGCGCGGCCACGCGCGCTTCGAGCGCGGGCGCATCCGTGGCGGGAACGGCCGGGGCGGCGCTCGCGGCCGCGGGCGAGCCGCCTTCCAGTGCGCGCAGGCGCGCCTCGAGCTGCCGGATCTGTTGAGCCTGCTGCCGGATCAGGGCGCTCAGTTCGGCCTGGCTCAAGGGCGCGACAGGCGAGGCGTTGCCGGAATCGATGGACTGGGCGCCGGCCTGGGCGCTGCCCAGCAGCAGGCCGAGCGCGACCGTCAGCGCTGCCTTGGGCAGCACGGGATGATGGTTCATGGGTTCTCTCCGGCCAGCCGGCTCCCTGGCCTGGCGCTGGCCCTGGTGGTGTACGGGAAGTGCGGACGGGACCGCGCCGCCGGACCACCCGGCGGCGCGGCTCATGCCAGGCTCAGCTGGTCGCCTGGGCCTGGCTGTTCGGGCGCCAGGTGATGAGGCGGTTCTCGACCAGGTCCAGCACCCAGTCGATGACCAGCACGAAGGCCGCCAGGATGATGATGCCGGCGAACACGCCCACGGCATTGAAGTTGCCTTCGGCCTGTGCGATCAGGTAGCCCAGGCCCGCCGAGGCGCCCAGGTATTCGCCGATGATCGCGCCGACCACGGCGAAGCCCACCGAGGTGCGCAGCGACGACAGGATCCAGCTCGCCGCCGCGGGGAAGTACACGTGGCGCAGCAGGTCGCCGCGGCTGGCGCCGAGGATGCGCGCGTTGGCGAGCACCACCGGGTTGACCTCGCGCACGCCCTGCATCGCATTGAAGAAGGTGGTGAAGAACACCAGCGTCACCGCCAGCGCGACCTTGGACCACAGGCCCAGGCCGAGCCACAGCACGAAGATCGGCGCCAGCACCACGCGCGGGATCGCGTTGAAGCCCTTGATGAACGGGTCGAGGATGCGCGCCGAACGCCGGCTCAGGCCGAGCCAGACGCCGCCGGCCACGCCCAGCGCGGTGCCGATGATGTAGCCGAGCGCGGTCTCGGTCAGGGTGATGTAGACGTGCTGGTAGAACGAGGTATCCGACAGCCACGCGTACATCTGCCGGACGATGTCCAGCGGCGCCGGGAAGAAGAACGGATCGATCCAGCCCAGCGCGATGCCGGCCTGCCACCCTCCGAAGATGGCCACCACCAGGGCGGCCTGGATGAACTTGTCAGTCTTGGCGTGCATAACTCTTCTCCACTTCGCCGCGCAGGCAGGCCCAGATGTCGCGGTACAGATCGGTGAAACGGTCGTCGAGCTTGATCTCGGCGACGTTGCGCGGCCTTTCCAGGTCCACCTCGAAGCTGCGCACCACCCGGCTGGCCGGGCCGGCGGACAGCACCACCACGCGGTCGCCCAGCGCTATCGCCTCCTCCAGGTCGTGGGTGATCAGGATCACCGAGCGCCGGTCCTCCTGCCACAGCCGCAGCAGTTCGTTCTGCATCAGGTGGCGGGTATGGATGTCCAGCGCCGAGAACGGCTCGTCCATCAGGATCACCTTCGGCTCGACGATCAGCGCCTGCGCCATCTGCACGCGCTTGCGCTGGCCGCCGGAGAGCTGGTGCGGGTAGCGGTGCTCGAAGCCGGCCAGGCCGACCTTGGCCAGCCAGGCCTTCGCCCGCTGCTCGCGCTCGGCCTGGGCCACGCCCCGGAAGCGCAGGCCCAGTTCGACGTTCTGCAGCGCGGTCTTCCACGGCAGCAGCGCATCCTGCTGGAACAGGTAGCCCACCGACTCCTGCACGCCCTGCACCCGGCGGCCATCGATGGCGATGTCGCCGGACGCCGGCTTGAGCAGGCCGGCCACGGCATTGAGGATGGTGCTCTTGCCGCACCCGGTCGGGCCGACCACGGCCAGGAATTCGCCGTCGCCGACCTGGATGTCCACGTCGCGCACCGCGGTGAAGTTGCCGAACGACATCGTCACCCGGTTGATGGCGACCATGACTTGCGCCGCGGCCGTGGGCGGCGCGATGTCGAGGCGCCGCACGTTGGCATTGAGTGCCATGGGTTTCCTCCGCTTACTGTTTGGCGGCCGTCGCCGCGGCGCTGGCGCGCTCGACGAAGGCGTTGGTGTAGGTCTTGGAAAGGTCGATGTCCGCATTGGCCACGTCGGCATTGAACTCGCGCAGCACGGCCAGCGGGATCTTCAGGTCCTCGGGGTCGAAACGGCCGTCGGTGGTGAAGATGGCGCGGGCGTTCTCGACCGCCTGGGCATAGGTCGCGCGGTCGCCGGACACGTACGCGTCGGGCAAGGCGTCGACGATTTCCTTGGCGCTGTGCTCGGCGATGAAGCGCAGCGCCATCTGTTCGGCGCGCGCGATCTTCTCGGCCGCGTCCGGGCGCTTTTCCAGGAAGCTGCGGTTGGCGTACATCACCGAGGTCGGGTACAGCCCGCCGTAGACCTCGCGGGCGCCTTCGTCGCTGCGCGCGTCGATCAGGATCTTGCCGACCTTGCGCTCGGTGATCAGCGTGGCGGCGGGGTCGTAGTTCACCAGCAGGTCGATCTTGCCCTGCTCCAGCGCCGCCACCGCCGCGGCGCCCGAGCCGACGCCGATCAGCGACACGCTGTCCTCGGGGATGTCGTGCCGGGCCAGGTAGTGGCGCACGAAGAAGTCCGACGACGAGCCCGGCGCGGTGATGCCCACCTTCAGCCCCTTGATCGTCTCCGGCCGCTTGGGATCGAAGCTCGTGTTCTCGCGCCCGGCCAGCACCAACCCGGAATTGCGCGAGAGCAGCACGAACGCGGTCACGTCCTTGTGCTTGGCCTGCATCTGGATGGTGTGGTCGTAGAAGCCCACCGCCACGTCCGTGGAGTTGGCCACCAGCGCCTGCAGCACCTTCGAGCCGCCCTGGGCGAAGTTCTCGGTGCGTACCTTCAGGCCGACCTGCTCGAAATAACCGTTGGCGTCGGCGATGAAGAACGGGAGATTGTTGAGATTGTAGGAACCGACGCTGATGCGCACCGGTGCATCGGAGGCGCCGCCGGCCGCTGCGCCCTCCTTGCCGCAACCGGCAAGCAACAGGCTGGCCGCGGCCAGCATGGCGGTGAAGAACTGCTTGTACATCTATCCCTCCCAGGATGTGGAGCGTTGTGGACGGCCGGCTCGCGCAGCCATGCGCGGGCCGGCCGGTTCAGGTCATGCCGCGGACGTCCATTGGCGGGCTTCGGCGGAAACGGGCGAGGTGGCGAACACGCGCCCCTCGAACAGGCGGCGGGCGGTGCGCACCACGCTGGCGACCACCGGCGCGTTCTCCGCACCGCGGCTCAGGCCGACTTCCAGGGCACCGCTCGGATGTTCGAGCGTAACGCTACCGGGCAACGGCAGGCACCCGACGAAAGTGTGGGCCAGCGTGCCCGGCGTGACCGCGGCGGTGGCCAGGCCGACCGCCCCGGTGATCGCCAGGGCCGTGTGGCAGCGATGCGGCATGAAGTAGCGCACCTGGAGATGCCCGCCTTGCCGCGGCTCGGAAAGCAGCACCGGCTTGGGCACCACCTTGCCGCCGGCATCGGCGATGCCCATGCGGGCCCCGGCCTCCACGCGCATGCGCTCCAGCCGCGCCAGCAGCGCGCTGTCGGCGTTCAGCGCCTCCGGTGCCGCATCGGCGGGCACGCCCAGGTCGGCCGCGCGCACCAGCATCATCGGCATCGCGCAGTCCACCAGGCTGGCCTGCACGCCGTCGATCTCGTCCACCGCGCGGCCGCTGGGCAGCAACCGTCCCGTGAGCGCGCCGGCCGCATCGAGGAAGGCCAGGTGCACCGGTGCGGCCGTGCCCGGCGCACCGGCGATGCGGGTGTCGCCGCGGTAGGCCACGCGGCCGTGCGGCGTTTCCACCGTGGCCACGATCAGCTTGCCGGTGTTGACGTTGTGGATGCGCACCTCGGTGCGCGGATGCCGCGCCTGCACCAACCCGCGCTCGATCGCGTACGGGCCGACCGCCGCCAGCATGTTGCCGCAGTTGGGCGTGGTGTCCACGACCTGCCGTTCCACCCAGACCTGGGCGAACAGGTAGTCGACGTCGGCATCGGCGCGGCTGGCGCGATCGACGATCGCCACCTTGCTGGTCAGCGGATGGCCGCCGCCGATGCCGTCGATCTGCAGCGGATGGCCGGACCCCATCACCTCCAGCAGCAACCGGTCGCGCGCCTCCGGGTCGGCCGGCAGGTCGGACGCCAGGAAGAACGGCCCCTTGGAGGTTCCCCCGCGCATGAGCACGCACGGGAGGCTGAGCAGATCGTTGGACATACGTGTGCTAGATTGATGCTTGTATCGGATGAATATCCTTGTGTGATCCGATACTGGCATGGACACGATTGATCTGTGAATTGCTTATTTTTTCCTCATTGATACGTTATGAGCATCAATTGCGAAATCCTCGATCTGCGTGCCTTCCTGCTCGTCGCCGAGACGCGCAGCTTCCATCGCGCCGCCGAAGCGCTGCACGTCTCCCAACCGGCCCTGAGCCGGCGCATACAGAAGCTGGAGCAGGCGGTGGGTTCGCCCTTGCTGGAGCGCACCACCCGCAGCGTCGCCACCACCGCCGTCGGCGAGAACCTGCTGCCGCTGGTGCGGCGCATGCTCGAGGAGTTCGACGGTTCGCTGTTCTCCCTGCGCGGGCAGGACGACACGCGCGGCGCGCAGATCACCATCGCCTGCCTGCCGACCGCGGCGTTCTACTTCCTGCCCAGCGTGATGGCGCGCTTCCACGAGGCGTTCCCGAACGTGCGCTTCCGCATCCTCGACATCCCCGCCACCGAGGGCCTGCAGGCGGTCGAGCGCGGCGAAGTCGAGTTCGGCATCAACTTCATGGGCGCCAACGACCCCAACCTGGATTTCGACGTGCTGGCCGAGGACCCCTTCGTGCTGGCCTGCCGCCGCGACCATCCGCTGGCGAAGAAGCGCAGGATCGAATGGTCGGACCTGGCCCGCCACCAGCTGATCACCGTGCACCGCACCAGCGGCAACCGCACCCTGCTCGACGGCGCGCTGGCCCGCGAGAACCTCAAGCTGAGCTGGCACTACGAGGTGACCCACCTGTCGACCTCGCTCGGCATGGTCGAGGCCGGCATCGGCGTCTCGGTGCTGCCCCGGATGGCCACGCCCGACGGCGACCACCCGATCCTGGTCACCCGCCCCATCGGCAACCCGGTGGTCTCGCGCACCATCGGCATCGTCCGCCGGCGCGGCGCCATGCTCTCGCCCAGCGCCGAGCGCTTCCTGCAGATGCTGATGAGCCAGTGGCGCAACAAGCCGTGACATCGGCACTACATACAGCCATGTAACCTTGCGTCCTGCGCCGCGGATCTTTGCCATGCCTGCCATCCCGCATACTGGACGGGGCCAGGGGACAGACGCTCCCGGCAAACGCCAGCAGGCCCGCCCCGGCCACTGCAAGCCATTCGCAAAAGGAGTCACTGCATGAGCGATTCGTTCTCCACCCGCAGCCAGTTGGACGTGGGCGGCAAGACCTACGCCTATTACAGCTTGCCCAAGCTGGGCCAGCGCTTCGACATCTCCCGCCTGCCCTACTCGATGAAGATCCTGCTGGAGAACCTGCTCCGGAACGAGGACGGCGGCATCACCGTCGGCAAGGAGCACATCGAGGCGGTCGCGCAGTGGGATCCCAAGGCCGAGCCGGACACCGAGATCGCCTTCATGCCGGCGCGCGTGGTGCTGCAGGACTTCACCGGCGTGCCCTGCGTGGTGGACCTGGCGGCGATGCGCGACGCGGTGGTCAAACTGGGCGGCAACGCCGACCAGATCAACCCGCTGATCCCCTCCGAACTGGTGATCGACCACTCGGTGCAGGTGGACGTGTTCGGCAAGGCCGATGCGCTGGACCTCAACGGCCAGATCGAGTTCAAGCGCAACAAGGAACGCTACGGCTTCCTGCGCTGGGGGCAGAAGGCGTTCGACAACTTCAAGGTGGTGCCGCCCAACACCGGCATCGTCCACCAGGTGAACCTGGAGAACCTGGCCCGCGTGGTGATGACAGCTGACAAGGACGGCACCGCCTTCGCCTACCCCGACACCGTGTTCGGCACCGATTCGCACACCACCATGATCAACGGCATCGGCGTGCTCGGCTGGGGCGTGGGCGGCATCGAGGCCGAGGCGGCCATGCTCGGCCAGCCCTCCTCGATGCTGATCCCGCAGGTGGTCGGCTTCAAGCTGACCGGCAGGCTGCCCGAGGGCGCCACCGCCACCGACCTGGTGCTCACCGTCACCCAGATGCTGCGCAGCTTCGGGGTGGTCGGCAAGTTCGTCGAGTTCTACGGCGACGGCCTGCAGCACCTGCCGCTGGCCGACCGCGCCACCATCGGCAACATGGCGCCCGAGTACGGCGCCACCTGCGGCATCTTCCCGGTCGATGCCG
>JAFADB010000253.1 GCA_023425225.1 Pseudomonadota bacterium | reverse complement strand
TCTCCAGTACCAGCGCCGACTTGCGCCGGGCCGTCCAGCGCTTGATCTGTTCCTCGTCCATCACTTCGCTCATCGGTGTCTCCTTCGAAAACTAACACCTGAGCAGAAATTCAGTGGGTCATTACACACCCAGCAACTCCAGCAGACCGGGCAGACGTTCCAGAATGCCGGGCAGCAGATCCTGCAGCAGGGCCAGCAATACACCGCCCCACAGGTCCAGCCCATTTCACCGCAGGGTTCCGGAGGAACGACCTACAGGCGGGTCGGCAACACGATCATCGGATCCGATGGCACGGCATGCCAGGTGGTTGGTCAGAACGTCATCTGCAATTGAACGCGCGATACGGGCGGGCATATCCGGCGCCGCACGGCTTCCGAAGCAGCTGGCGGCATCACGGCGCGATGTCACCCTGGGCGGTGGCGCCTGCATCCAGGATTCGCGAAGGACGATAGGCTTCCATCGGCATGCATCGGTTCGCCGGATAGGCGACAACGGCGTCAGGCGGGCGTTGCCCGAATTCCCGGCTGAAGTTGCCCCTGTGCCGCGCCTTCGTAGAGTTGGCTGCGTGGCGCCGCGGCAGTGTGTTGCGGATGCCGGTTTCGCACCGATGACGGATCAGCGGATCGATTCCCGGGCCTGGGCTGCCAGCAGTTCCACCGCCCTTCTGACGGGCGCGCCCAGGTTCTCCGCGGCCGGGTGTACCAGCACGATGTCGCGGTGGAACGTGTGCTGGCCCAGGTCCAGCGCGCGGACCTTCGCCGGCCAGCGCCGGTGGCTGGCCGTCTGCGGGATCAGCGCCACGCCCACGCCGTTGGCGACCAGCTTGACGATCGCCTCCAGCTCATCGACCTCGCATACCTGGCGCACGGTGAAGCGCATGCGTCGCAGGAAGCGTTCCACCAGGCGGCCGCCGAAGGAGGCGCGGTCGTAGCGTATGAACGGCTGGCTGGCCAGCAGTTCGCTCCAGTCTCCGCCGGCAAGCCGGCGCGGTACCAGCAGGCGGAACGGCTCGCGCGCCAGCAGTGTCGAGCGCAGGTCGCTGTGCAGGGAGAACGGCGGGCGGATCACCGCCGCCATGTCGATCTCGCCGGCATCCACCTGGTTCACCAGTTCCAGCGACAGGCCCGGGACGATGCGGGTGCGGCATTGCGGGTATTCCCGGTGGAACCGGGCAAGCGCATCGGGCACCAGCGCGCGTTGCAGCGAGGCGATGGCGCCGATGTTCACCTGCACCGGTGCGGCCGTACCCGCCGGCGGCGCGCCCAGGTTGTCGTACAGGCCCAGCAGTTCCTCGGCCTGCGCCAGCACCCGCTGGCCGGCCTTGTTGAGCCGGGCCGAGCGTCCCTGGCGGTCGAACAGGGCAATCCCCAGCCGGATTTCCAGCCGCTGCATCTGCGCGCTGACCGCCGACTGGGTCAGGCCAATCCTCTCTCCCGCGGCGGCAAAACTGCCCTCGCGCACGACGGCGACGAATGTCTTGAGCTCGCGGATCATTCATCGATTCTATTGATGATCAGATCAAAAATATATTGATTTTCTTGTTGTAGCGGCGCTCTTACGATCCTCGCCAACGGATGCATTGCCGCATGCGGATCCACGGTGGGGGGCCGATTCCCCCGCGCGTGCGCCCCCGTGCGTGGCGACCCGCCGGCGATCGGCATGTCGATGCGGTCCCTTGCCGGCTCCGTGGGCCGGTGGGGCCGGCAATGTCCATGACCAACGCAACGCAACGAGGAACAGGCATGAAGTTAGGTATCGAAGACAGGCGCGCACTGGTGCTCAGCGCCGGCGGCGGGCTCGGCAGTGCGATCGCCATCGCGCTGGCGCGCGAGGGCGTGACGGTGTGCATCGCCGACCGGGACGCCAAGTCCCTGGACGCCACGGCGCAACAGATAGGCGAGGCCGGCGGCACCGCGCATGCCTTCGTGTGGGACCTGGGGGTGGCCGAACAGTGGCGCGAGGGCGTCGAGAAGGTGCTCGCGCAGGTCAGCGGCATCGACATCCTGGTCAACATGACCGGCGGCCCGCCGCCGGGGCCGGCGTTCGGCCACTCGATCGAGACCTGGCGCAATGCCTTCGATTCGATGGTCGTGTCGGTCATCGGCATCACCGACCTGCTGCTTCCGGGCATGCGCGAGCGGGGCTGGGGACGCGTCATCACCAGCACCTCGTCGGGCGTCGTGTCGCCCATCGCCAACCTGGGCCTGTCTAATGCCACGCGCACGTCGCTGCTGGGATGGTCGAAGACGCTGGCGCGCGATGTCGCGGCCGATGGCATCACCGCCAACGTCGTGGTGCCCGGGCGCATCGCGACCCGGCGCACGCGCTTCCTCGACACGGCGCGCGCCGAGCGCGAGGGGCGCCCGCTGGAGGAGATCGAGGCCGCCAGTACGGCGACGATCCCGCTGGGCCGCTACGGCAGGCCCGAGGAGTACGCGGACGTGGTCGCCTTCCTCGCCAGCGAGCGTGCCTCGTACGTCACCGGCTCGGTCGTCCGTGTGGACGGCGGCCTGATCCCCAGCATCTAGTCACCAACGCCATTGGAGTGGAGAACGCAATGAGTTCGTCCGACAAAGACAAAGCGGCATTCGAGGCGCTGTCGCATATCGCCACCGCCACCCTGACGACCGTCCTGCTGAAGAAGGGGCTGCGCAACGTGTGGATCCGCGGGGCCTTGCCGATCACGCCCTCCGCGGGCGAGCGCACGGTCGGTCGCGCCTTCACGGTGCGCTTCATCCCGGCACGCGAGGACCTGGCCACGCCGGAGTCGTGGAGTTCGCCCAAGTCGACCCGCGCGGCGATCGAGTCGATGCCGGCCGGCTGCATCGCCGTGGTCGATGCCAACGGGGTCAAGGATGCCGGCTTCTGGGGCGACATCCTCTGCGCGCGGATGGCCAGGAAGGGCATCGCCGCGCTGGTCAGCGATGGCGTGGTGCGCGACCTGGCCGGCGTGTTGTCCACCGGGCTGCCGATCTGGGCCGCCGGTACCGCCGCGCCGCCATCGGTGGCGGGCCTGACCTTCGTGGACTGGCAGCAGCCGATCGGTTGCGGCGGCGTGGCGGTGTTTCCCGACGACGTCATCGTCGCCGACCGGGACGGGGCCGTGGTGATCCCGGCCGCGCTGCTGGACGAGGTGGTCGCCCAGGCCGCCGAACAGGAGCGGCTGGAGAGCTGGATCATGCAGGAGATCGAAGGCGGCGCGGCGTTGCCGGGCATGTATCCGCCCAATGC
>JAFADB010000252.1 GCA_023425225.1 Pseudomonadota bacterium | reverse complement strand
TGGTGAGTTCGGACGTGCGTCCGGCGGTGGAAAACGCCTTCGGCGCCCGCCTGGAGGAGTTCCTGCAGGAGAACCCGAACGAGGCCCGCGCCATCGCCGGCAAGATCGTCGATGCCGCGCGCGCCCGCGAGGCCGCGCGCAAGGCCCGCGACCTGACCCGCCGCAAGGGCGCGCTGGACATCGCCGGCCTGCCCGGCAAGCTCGCCGACTGCCAGGAGAAGGACCCGGCGCTATCGGAGCTGTTCATCGTCGAGGGCGACTCGGCCGGCGGCTCGGCCAAGCAGGGTCGCAACCGCAAGAACCAGGCGGTGCTGCCGCTGCGCGGCAAGATCCTCAATGTCGAGCGCGCGCGCTTCGACCGCATGCTCGCCAGCGCCGAGGTCGGCACGCTGATCACCGCGCTGGGCACCGGCATCGGCAAGGACGAGTACAACCCGGACAAGCTGCGCTACCACCGCATCATCATCATGACCGACGCCGACGTCGACGGCTCGCACATCCGCACCCTGCTGCTGACGTTCTTCTACCGGCAGATGCCGGAGCTGATCGAGCGCGGCCACGTCTACATCGGCCTGCCGCCGCTGTACAAGCTCAAGCAGGGCAAGAGCGAGCTGTACCTGAAGGATGATGCGGCGCTCAACGCCTACCTGGCCAACAGCGCCGTTGAAGGTGCCTCGCTGATCCCGGCCGCCGGCGAGCCGCCGATCGAGGGCGTGGCGCTGGAGAAGCTGCTGATCGCCTGGGCCTCGGCCAACGACGCCATCGCCCGCAACGCGCACCGCTACGATCCGCGCCTGCTGTCGGCGCTGATCGATTTCGCCCCGCTCGATCCCGAGCACCTGGCCCGCGACACCCACCAGCGCGAGGAACTCGACGCGCTGCAGGCCAAGCTCAATGCCGGCAGCATCGGCAGCCCGCGCTACACGCTGGAGATCCAGCCCGGCAGCGAGCATCGCCTGCCGGCCCTGGTCTCCACGCGCCGGCACATGGGCGAGGAACTGATCCAGGTGGTGCCGCTGTCGGCGTTCGAGAGCGGCGAGCTGCGGCCGCTGCGCGAGACCGCCACGCTGCTGCACGGGCTGATCCGTGAAGGCGCGCAGATCATGCGCGGCAACAAGGCGCAGCCGGTCACCGAGTTCGCCCAGGCGCAGGCCTGGCTGCTGGAGGAGGCCAAGAAGGGCCGGCAGATCCAGCGCTTCAAGGGCCTGGGCGAAATGAACCCGGAGCAGCTGTGGGAGACCACGGTCAACCCGGACACGCGCCGCCTGCTGCAGGTGCGCATCGAGGACGCGATGACCGCCGACCAGGTGTTCAGCACGTTGATGGGCGATGTGGTCGAACCGCGTCGCGACTTCATCGAGGACAACGCGCTCAAGGTCGCCAACCTCGACATCTGATTCCCGCCTGCCCCGCCGATGCGGGGCGCCGTGCCCCCACTCGCCGAGTAGCGATGACTACCGCTCCCGTTGCCGCATCGCCTCCGCGGTATCCGCGCAGCACCGTACCCTTGCGTACGGTGCTGTTGGGCTTCCTGATCGACGTGCTGATCGGCGGCGCGGTGCTGTTGCTGGTCAGCATCGCCGCCGGGCTGGCCTGGGGCGTGTACCGCGGATTCGAGCTGGCGATGCAGGCGCGTGCCGGCGGCGGCGCAGCGGCCGCCGATGCGATCGCACGGCAGATCGGCCAGCCCGGCACGCTGGCGCAGATGCTGATCGTCCTGGCCAGTACCTCCGCCGCGGCGCTGGTGCTGTACTTCGGCCGCCGCCCGGCCAGCGCCGACGAGCGCCTGCGCGCGCGACTGGCGTGGCGGCAGCGCTCCACCTGGGGTTGGACGCTGCTGGTGGCCGCGGCGGTGTTCGTCGGCAGCAGTGCGATCGCCCACGCATTCGAGCACTTCGGCATCAAGCCGCTGCCGAGCAACCTGGGCATGGTCAAGGAGGCGATGCAGCGCTGGCCGCTGTTCCTGGTGCTGTTCGCCGTGGTGCTGGCCCCCGCCTACGAGGAGCTGCTGTTCCGCCGCGTGCTGTTCGGGCGCTTCCTGGCGGCCGGCCGGCCGTGGCTGGGCCTGCTGCTGAGCAGCGCTGCCTTCGCGCTGCTGCACGAGATTCCCGGGCTCAGCGGCAACAGCCCGGCGGCCATCTGCCAGCTGTGGCTGGTCTACGGCGGCTTGGGCATGGCCTTCGGCTGGCTGTACTGGCGCACCGGCAGCCTGTGGGCGCCGATCCTGGCCCATGCCCTGAACAATGCGATCGCGCTGGCGGCCCTGCGCTGGTTTGACGCAGGCTGAGGCGTTTGACGAAAAATTAAAGTCTGCAGTGCAAGACTCGTTTGCATGGCACAGGGGGATTCCATGAAATCGCTATGGCTGGGGATTGCGGTCGCGATCCTGCTGGCCGCATGCGCCACCACCACCTCGCCGACCGGCCGCCGTCAGGTGGTGGGCGGGGTGTCGCAGCAGCAGCTCGACCAGCTCGGCGCCCAGGCCTTCGCCGAGACCAAGAGCAAGGAAACCCTCAGCCGCGACGGCAGGCAGAACGCCTACGTGCAGTGCGTGGTCGATGCCCTGGTGGCGCAGCTGCCGGCGCAGTGGCGTACCACCCGCTGGGAAGTGGCGGTGTTCGTCGACGCCGAGCCCAATGCGTTCGCGCTGCCGGGCGGCAAGGTCGGGGTCAACACCGGCATCTTCACCGTGGCCAGGAACCAGGACCAGCTGGCGGCCGTGCTCGGCCACGAGATCGGCCACGTCATTTCGCGCCACCACGAGGAGCGCATCACCCGGCAGCTGGGCGCGCAGACCGGCCTGGGCATCCTCGGGGCGCTGGCCGGTGCGGCCTACGGCAGCGGCGCCGCCAGCGCGGTCAACCAGGTCGGCGGCATGACCGCGCAGACCATGTTCCTGCTGCCGGGGTCGCGGACCCAGGAAAGCGAGGCCGACGTCGTCGGCCAGCGGCTGATGGCCCAGGCCGGCTTCAACCCGGCCCAGGCGGTGGACCTGTGGCAGAACATGATCGCCGCCGGCGGCAACCGCGCGCCGCAATGGCTGTCCACCCACCCCGATCCGCAGGCCCGCGTCCAGGAACTGCGCCGCGACGTGCCCATGCTCGAACCGGTCTATGCCGAGGCGCAGCGCGCCGGCCGCCGGCCGAGGTGTGGCTGATGGCACTGTTGCAGGACAGCATCGAAACCCTTTTCCGCCGCCGCCGGTTTCTGTTAGTTTTGCCGGCTTCGCGTGTTTTGGCCTTACCGCATCATTCAAGTGCCGCACTGGCGGCTCACCGAGGTGAATCATGAAGCTCCACAATCGCAAGCACGCCCTGTTGTCCCTGCTCATCGCCTCGGTCCTGGGCGGCGTGGTGGTGGCCGACGCGGTTGCCCAGGCTCGCGGTTCGGATCGTTCCGAGGGGCGGCGCAGCCGCGGCGCACAGAAGGCCGAAGTGCTGTATCCCAACGCCACCCGCCAGGAGCCCAAGGTCAAGGCGTCGGCCAAGATGGGCAGCAAGCTGCAGAAGCTGATCGACACCTACAACGACGGCGAGGACTATGCCGCCGTGCGCAGCCAGGCCGACGAGATCCTGGCCAACAGCGCCGCCAACGAGTACGACAAGTCGCTGGCCGCGCAGCTGGCCGCGCAGGCCGCCTACAACCTCGATGACAACCCCGGTGCGGAGCAGTACCTGCAGCAGGCGCTGCAGCTCGGCGGGCTGGACAACAACGCCCACTACCAGTCCATGCTGATGCTGGCCCAGCTGCAGCTGCAGGACGACGCCACCATCAAGGAAGGCCTGGTCACTCTGGACCGCTACCTCGACGAGACCAAGTCCAACCGTCCGGAGGACCTGATCATCAAGGGCCAGGCGCTGTACCAGACCGAGCGCTACCAGGAGGCCATCCCGGTGCTGCAGCAGGCCATCGCCGCCTCGCCCGAGCCCAAGGACAACTGGAACCAGCTGCTGATGGCCGCCTATGCCGATGCCGGCCAGACCGGCGAGGCGGTCAAGACGGCCGAGGCGCTGGCGGCGAAGAACCCCGGCGACAAGAAGGCCCAGCTCAACCTGGCCAGCATGTACATGCAGGCCGACCAGATGGACAAGGCCGCCGCGGTGATGGACAAGCTGCGCGCGGCGGGCCAGCTCACCGAGGAGCGCGAGTACCGCCAGCTGTACTCGATCTACGCCAACACCGACAACAAGGAAAAGGACGTCATCGCGGTGATCAACGAGGGCCTGCAGAAGGGTATCCTCAAGCCGGACTACCAGGCCTACCTGGCGCTGGCGCAGTCGTACTACTACACCGACCAGATTCCTCAGGCCATCGAGAACTGGCAGAAGGCTGCGCCGCTGTCCAAGGACGGCGAGACCTACCTCAATCTTGCCAAGGTGCTCCACTCGGAAGGACGCATCCCAGAGGCCAAGCAGGCCGCCCAGCAGGCGCTCGCCAAGGGCGTGAAGAGGCCGGACGATGCCAAGAAGATCATCAACCTGAAATAAAGCGGCAAAAAATAGCCCTCTCGGCCGTGTTTTACGCTAGTGCGCGCCGCAGGGATTGGTATAAGCTTGGGTTTACTGCGGTGCAGCAAAAAGCCGCCTGAAGCAGGATTCGGCCCCAGGTCGGGATCCCACCCCCCATCCACGAGCCATTGGCGCATGACCGAACAACTGATCGTTCACAGGCATACCGAGACCGCGGAGACCGGCTTGAACTGGCCGCGCATCATCGGTATTGCCTTTGTAATTGCATTGCATCTGGCGGCGCTCATGCTGCTGCTGATTCCTGCCGTGGCGCCGAAGGCACCGGCCGAGAAGGAGCGCAACATCGCGGTCACGATCGTCGATGCGCCGCCGCCGCCTCCCCCGCCGCCGCCGCCGCCGCCGCCGCAGGACAAGCCGCCGCCGCCGGTCAAGAACCTGGCGCCGCCGAAGGCTTCCCCGGTTCCGCCGCCGCCCGAGGCGCCGGTCGTCGACGTGGCCGAGCCGCGTCCGACCGACATCGTCACGCCACCGTCGCCGCCTGCGCCGCCCGCGCCGCCGGCCGACATCAGCGCCAGCGTCGACATCTCGTCCAAGAACATGAACCCGCCGAAGTACCCGCCGGCCGCCTTCCGCGCCGGTGTCCAGGGCGAGGTCATCCTGATCGTGGATGTCGATGCCAACGGCAACGTCACCAACGTTTCGGTAGAGAAGTCCAGTCGCAACCGCGATCTCGACCGAGCCGCAATGGATGCGGCACGCAAGTGGCGTTTCAATCCGTCCATCGTCAATGGACAGAAGTCCGCCGGTCGCGTCCGCGTCCCGGTCAACTTTGCCCTGAACTGATCGCCGGGGGCCGGCGTGCCGGTCCCCGCAATCGGTGCCATTCCAGTTAGCACCACCCTTCTTCAACACACACAACAAAGGTAAGCGTCATGCTGCAGGAAATCTTCATCGCCGCTGCTGCCGGGGGCAACTCCAACGCCCTGTCGCAGATGGGCTTCGAGCACCTGATTTCGGAAATGACCGCCAGTCCTGGCGAGTACGCCGTCTCCTGGATCGTGCTGCTGACCCTGGTCTTCATGTCGGCCGCGTCCTGGTACTGGACGGTCATCAACATCTTCCGCGCCACCCGCCTGAAGAGTCAGGCCGCCCGTGTCACCAGCCTGTTCTGGGATGCCCCGAACGCCCAGGAAGCCATCCGTGCGATGGAAGAGCAGCCCGCTTCCGAGCCGTTCTCCAAGATCGCCCTGGACGCCGCCCAGGCCGCCGCGCACTACCAGCGTTCGGAAGGCGTGGGTGCCGGTAGCGCCGATGCGCTGAGCCGTTCGGAGTTCGTCGACCGCGCCCTGCGCCAGGCCGTGGCCCGCGAGAGCGGCAACCTGCAGTCGGGCATGATCCTGCTCGCCACCGTCGGTGCGACCGCACCGTTCGTCGGCCTGCTGGGTACCGTGTGGGGCATCTACGGCGCGCTGATCAAGATCGGTGCCACCGGTTCGGCCTCGATCGACGCCGTTGCCGGCCCGGTCGGCGAGGCGCTGATCATGACCGCGATCGGCCTGTTCGTCGCCATCCCGGCGGTGTTCGCCTTCAACTTCTTCAGCAAGATCAACAGCTCGACGATCGCCAAGTTCGATACGTTCGCGCACGATCTGCACGACTTCTTCGCCACCGGTTCGCGCGTTCACTGATACCGGCATCGACGTTAGTCACCGCAACGATATAGACGGAGCCCGTTATGGCTTTCAGTAGTGGTAACAGCGGCGGCCCGATGGCCGACATCAACGTCACGCCCCTCGTGGACGTGATGCTGGTGCTGCTGATCATCTTCATCATCACGGCGCCCCTGATGTCCCATAAGGTCAAGGTCGACCTGCCCCAGGCCAATCTCAACCAGAATCCGGACGATGCCGAGAAACGCACCGCACCGATCACGCTGGCGGTCACGGAGGACGGCTCGCTGTACTGGAACGACGAGCCGATCACCAAGGACACCCTGGAGTCGCGCCTGTCCACCGCTGCCCAGCAGACCCCGCAGCCGCCGCTGAACCTGCGTGGCGACCGCACTACCAAGATGAGCACGATCAACGAGATCACCAAGATCGCGCAGGGTCAGGGCATGCTGGACATCGGCTTCGTTGCGACCAAAGAGAAGGGGCAATAAGCCATGGCTTTCAGTTCAGGTGGCAACAGGGGCCCGATGGCCGACATCAACGTCACGCCCCTCGTGGACGTGATGCTGGTGCTGCTGATCATCTTCATCGTCACCGCGCCGATCATGACGTACCCGATCGCCGTGGACCTGCCGCAGCGGGTGCTCAACCCGCCGCCGCAGACGACGGAACCGCCGCCGCCGATCGAGTTGCGCATCGACGCCAGCAACCAGGTGTTCTGGAACAACAGCCCGGTGGCGGTGAGCAGCCTGCAGCAGCGGATGGAAGACGAGGTGCAGCGCGATCCGACCAACCAGCCGGAACTGCGCATCGACGCGAATCCCGATTCCGAGTACGAGGTGATGGCCCGGGTGCTGGCCGCCGCCAAGAACGCGCAGATGAAGCGGATCGGTTTCGTCCAGCAGTAACAAGGCTTCGACGCCATAGATTCATTGCAACATCCAGTCATGACGCGACTGCAACGCCACCGGAAACGGTGGCGTTTTTTTTTGCCATGGCGGTGTGCATGCCCGGCGAGCGCCGGCCGGTGCCGCCGGGTGGAAATGCCGGCCCGCCCGTACGGGGCGCAGCATTGGCTGGTCGCAGGCCACGCCGATGCGTTGGGCATCGTCCGGGCGGCGATCCTTGCCGGCCCTGCCCTGCCCTGCCTCGCCTCACGAGTGAACGAATGCATGGCGGATATTTCCCGTTAGCGCGTGTGGCGCGTCACCACCATGCGGAGTCGTATTGGCGCCGTTGCCGAGGCAGCGAAGATTCGGGAATGCACGTATGCCTTGATCCGGCGCGCACGGCTGCGAGCGCTCGCAGACATGCACAGATGTTCAGCGGCCTGACGAGCGGTGCCGATGGGTGGGCGAGCGATGAACGTCGCCGGCACCGATGTGGAGCCGGAGCGCGCATCCACCGATGCCGCCGCGGTGGGCGGATCGCCGTCGGACCTCATTCGTTGCGCGCCGTATGCAAGCGATCCGGATTACGGCGTCGCTTTCTGCACGGTGTGATCCGGGGACATCCCGCAATCGGGCGAAACACTGCCGCCGGTGGCGCGGCGGCGCGGCGAGGTCAGCCGGCGGCGGCGAGGATGTCGAGGTAGCGGCGTACCGTCGTGGCCAGGCCGGCGTACAGCGCCTCGCCGACCAGGGCGTGGCCGATCGAGACCTCCTCCACGCCGGTAATGGCGTCGAGGAAGGCGCCCAGGTTGGACTGGGACAGGTCGTGGCCGGCGTTCACGCCCAGGCCGGCGGCGCGGGCGCGCCGGGCCGTCTTGGCGAACTGCGGCAGCACCTGATCAGCCTGCCCGGCGGCGAAGGCCGCAGCGTAGGGGCCGGTATAGAGCTCGATGCGGTCGGCGCCGAGCACGGCGGCCTGCTCGACCAGGGGATTGCCGGCATCGACGAACAGGCTGACGCGGCAGCCCGCCGCCTTGAGTTCGGCGATCAGCGGACGCAGGCGCGCGCCGTCGCGCTCGAAGTCGAAGCCGTGGTCGGAGGTCAGCTGGCCATCCACATCGGGCACCAGCGTGGCCTGGGTCGGGCGCAGCTGGCGGCACAGCGGCACCAGGCCCGGATACCCCGGCCGCGGCGGCGCGAACGGATTGCCTTCGATGTTGAACTCGGCGCCGTGGCGCGCGGTGAGCCCGGCCAGGGCCTCGGCGTCCTCGGCGTGGATATGCCGCCGGTCCGGGCGCGGATGCACGGTGATGCCGTGCGCGCCGGCGTCCAGGCAGGCGGCGGCGGCGGCCACCACGTCCGGATCGCTACCGCCGCGCGAGTTGCGCAGCACCGCGATCTTGTTGACGTTGACGCTCAGCCGGCACGTCATGCGGTGGCCCGACGAACGTTCAGCGCGGCGACCCGGGATTGCCGCCGCCGGCCTTGCGCGCGGCGGCGGCCTCGCGCAGTCGGCGCAACTCGGCCGGGTCGATCATCAGCGTGGCATCGGACTGGCTGTCGCCGACCCGGTGCAGATACCAGCCGCGGATCCACAGCAGCAGGAACACCAGCGCCGCCAGCAGCGACAGCAGCAGCAACGACATGTGCGGCGTCGAGAACGCCAGGATCAGCGCGCCGAAGGCGAGCAGCAGGAACAACCAGTGCATGGACGGCAGGCCTCTCCCCAGTGGACCGGCGCAGTTTAGCGCCCGGACGCGGGCAGGTTCCACGTGGCCGGGGCAAACGGGAGGCAGCGCACGATTGCCGGCAAGGACATGGTGCCTTCCCGCCTGCGATCTACAGCAGCGGCGAGGTCAGGCGCGCAAAGGCCTCCGGCAGCCGGTAACGCCACAGCGAGCGGTTGCGGTTGTTGCGCACCTGCGTGGAGCTGGCGAAATCGTGCTCGAGGATCCGCGCCAGCCGGGCGCACAGCTCGCGGTCGTGGAACAGCATCGAGACCTCGAAGTTCAGCCGGAAGCTGCGGTTGTCGAAGTTCGCGCTGCCGACGATGCACAGCTCGTCGTCGGCGAGCAGGGCCTTGGTGTGCAGCATTCGCGGCCCATACTCGTAGATCTTCACCCCGGCCTGCAGCAGCTCGTCGAAGTACGAGCGCGCGGCATAGGTGACCAGCCACGAGTCGCTCATCTTCGGCACCAGCAGGCGGGTATCCAGCCCGGCCAGCGCGGCCGACGTCAGCGCCATGCGCGCGGCCTCGCCGGGAACGAAGTACGGCGTCACCAGCCATACCCGCCGCTGCGCGTCCTGGATGGCGCCCACGTGCACGCGGTGGATCGCTTCCCATGCCGAATCCGGGCCCGACACCAGCACCTGGGCCTCGATGGCGCCGTCGGCGCGGCTGGGCACGTCGGCCGGCCACAGGTGCGGGATGTCGAACACCTCGCGGCCCTGGCCGGTGGCGTAGATCCAGTCCTCGACGAACACCAGCTGCAGGCTGCGCACGACATGGCCCTCGATGCGCATGTGCAGGTCGCGGTAGGCATCGGGCCGCAGCCGCTCGTTCTCCTCGTCGGTGATGTTGATGCCGCCGGTGAAGGCGATGCGGCCATCGACGACGACGATCTTGCGGTGGGTGCGCATGTTCACCCACGGCCGCTTGAACGGCTTGAGCAGCTGAGCCGGATGGAACCACGCCGCCTCCGCGCCGGCATCGAGCAGCGGCCGCAGGAAGCGCCGGTTGACCTGCGAGGACCCCACCGCGTCGAGCAGCAGGCGGACCTTGACGCCGGCGCGGGCGCGCTCGATCAGCGCATCGCGCAGCGCGGTGCCGCTGCGGTCACGGTTGAAGATGTAGTACTCCACGTGCACGTGGTCGCGGGCGGCGGCGATCGCCTGCAGGATGGCGGCGTAGGTCTGCGCGCCGTCCACCAGCCACTGCACGTCGGTGGCGCTGCTCGGTGCCAGGCCGGTGGTGGCCTGGCCCACGCGTGCCAGCTCGGTGCAGTCGGCATCGGGCGGGCAGATCTCGCTGTAGTGCTCCATGCCCGAACGCGATCGTCCGCGGCGCAGGCGCTGGCGCTTCACCCGCTGCGGTCCGAGCAGGTAGTAGATGAACAGGCCCAGGTAGGGCAGCGTGGCCAGCGACAGGATCCAGCTCAGCGTGGCCACCGGTTCGCGCTTCTGCAGCACGATCCAGCCGACCAGCCACAGCAGGTACAGCACATAGGCCGCGGTGAGGTAGGCCGACAGGTGCGGAATGCCGGACAGCCAGTGGCGGGCGGAGTTCAGGGTCGCGAGCATCGGTGGACTCGAGGTGGCGCCGACGGGCGTGGCATGGGAGGAAAGGCGGGGGAATAGCGCGCAAGTCTATGCCGGCACGGGTGCCAGGCGGTTTCCGGGGCGCGGCGCCCTGGATTCTGGCCCGCGCCGGTTCCTGCATCTGCCGCGTTGCCGGCAGAACAGGTGTGCAGCGTGTGTGCGGCGCTCCGCTGGAGACGTACTTCGCGAGCGGCCCATCGCGCGGCCCTGCCTGTGCCGGCTGTCATGGCTGCCGAGGCTGGCCAAGCAACGCGAGCGCCTGCGGGAAGCCACTGGATCGCGTCCGGCAAGGGCGACGATGAAGCGTTCATCCCGGCCCCGGCGACCATCGCAGGCGCTGCGACATATGGACGCTAGGCTGTGGGAATGGCAACGGCAATCAAGGGACGCGGCTCCAGCAGGCACCTGCCCGGACGCTTCGAGGTCACCGTCGGCGAGGCGGTGGACGATGGCTGGCACGCGGAGGAAACCGAGGAGTTCGCCGCTCCGCGCCTGCGCACCCAGGTGCGCGAGGAGACCGCGCGCAGCATCATCAGCCGCAACAGCTCGCCGGACGTGGGCTTCGACCGCTCGGTCAATCCGTACCGCGGCTGCGAGCACGGCTGCTCGTACTGTTTCGCGCGGCCCACCCACGCCTACCTCAACCTGTCGCCGGGGCTGGACTTCGAGACCCGCATCTTCGCCAAGACCAACGCGCCGGAACTGCTGCGCAAGGAACTGTCGCGCCCGGGCTACGAGCCGCGGCCGATCGCGCTGGGCATCAACACCGACGCCTACCAGCCGATCGAGCGCAAGTTGCAGCTCACCCGCCGCCTGATCGAGGTGATGCTGGAGACGCGCCATCCGTTCACCCTGATCACCAAGAACGCGCTGGTCGAGCGCGACCTCGATCTGCTGGTGCCATTGGCCGAGCAGAACCTGGTGAGCGTGGCGTTCTCGGTGACCACGCTCGATCCGCACCTGTCGGCGCGGCTGGAACCGCGTGCCTCGGCCCCGCACGCGCGGCTGCGCGCGATCGAGCGCCTGAGCCAGGCCGGCGTGCAGGTGGGGGCGATGGTCGCGCCGGTGATCCCGTGGGTGAACGACGCCGAGCTGGAGGCGGTGATGGAAGCGGTGCGCGATGCCGGGGCCAGCTCGGCCGGCTACGTCCTGCTGCGGCTGCCGCACGAGGTCGCGCCCCTGTTCCGGGACTGGCTGCAGGCCCACCATCCCGACCGTGCCGCGCACGTCATGAGCACCATCCAGCAGCTGCGCGGCGGCAAGGACTACCAG
>JAFADB010000227.1 GCA_023425225.1 Pseudomonadota bacterium | reverse complement strand
CCGCCGAAGGCAGGCTGCGGCAACGGCGCGTGGCCGCCACCGTCGCCGATGCCCGTCCCGGCGGCCGCCATCTCGCCCGGCGTTATGCCGGCCCGGGTCTGCGCCAGCGCGTCCTGCAGCATGCGGTAGACGAAATCGTGGATCAGCCGCGCGTCGCGGAAACGCACCTCGTGCTTGGCCGGGTGCACGTTGACGTCCACCCGCGCCGGGTCCAGTTCCAGGAACAGCACGTAGGCCGGCTGGCGGCCGTGGTAGAGCACGTCGCCGTAGGCCATCTTCACCGCATGGGCGACGCTGCGGTCGCGCACCAAGCGGCCGTTGACGTACAGGTACTGCTGGTCGGCGCTGGCACGTGAATAGTGCGGCTGCGCGATCCAGCCATGCAGGCGCAGGCCGGCGCCGCTGTGGTCCACGCGCAGCGCCTGGCGTGCGAAGTCCTCGCCCAGGGTCTCGCCCAGGCGCGCATCGGAATACAGGTCGCCGGGCTTGTAGCGGCGCGAGGGCTTGCCGTTGTGCGACACGCGCAGCTCCACGTCCGGCCGCGCCAGCGCCAGCGAACGCAGCCATTCCTCGATGTGGCCTAGCTCGGTGCGCTCGGCGCGCAGGAACTTGCGCCGCGCCGGCACGTTGTAGAACAGCTCGCGCACCTCGACCGTGGTACCCGGCGCATGCGCGCGCGGCATCACCTCGCCGACCTTGCCGCCCTCGACCTGCAGCGCCGAGCCATGCTCGGCCTCGGCCTGGCGCGAGGCCAGGGTGAAGCGGCTGACCGAGGCGATCGACGGCAGCGCCTCGCCGCGGAAACCCAGCGTGGCCACCGATTCGAGATCGTCGAGCGAGGCGATCTTGCTGGTGGCATGGCGCGACACCGCCAGCGGCAGTTCCTCCGGGGCGATGCCGCCGCCGTTGTCGCGGATGCGGATCAGGCGTACGCCGCCCTCCTCCAGGTCGATGTCGACCCGGGTGGCGCCGGCGTCGAGCGCGTTCTCCACCAGTTCCTTGACCACCGAGGCCGGGCGCTCGACCACCTCGCCGGCGGCGATCTGGTTGATCAGGATCTCGGGCAACTGGCGGATGGTCATGCCGGCACCCTCGTCATCGAGGCGATACGGCACGGCGTCAGGGGGCAGGCAAGCGGCACGGCAGGCAGTACGGAAGGAGGATCAATGATGATAGCCGACGCTGCGGGCGTGGCCGTCGCTGGCAAAGTCGCTGCCGCTACGCCACGGATCCCCAGTGTGGCTGTTTCCTTTGCCCGGACAGGGGAATCGATGTCCTTCAGCGCGGGCGTGTCTGCTGGCGGGGATATTCCCTTGCCTGGGGAATCCTCGACGGCGGCAGCGCGACGGCGGTGGAAACCCGGATCGCGCGATAGTGCCCGTCATCTCGTCGTCCCCGCGCAGGCGGAGATCCAGTGTCTTTTCGTCCGGATCGCGCTTCGTGCGGATCGAGGCAACGTCCATGTGCTCCCGCCTGCGCGGGAGCGACGATCGGAATTTCACCGGACAACAGTGCGCCTGCGCGGAGACGGCGATTCTTCTCTCCGTTTTTCCGGACGCGTTGGGCAACGGGCGATTGTCCCGGCGCGCTGCACTTGTCCGGCCTGCGGTCCGCCGCAACGGAGCAGAATCGAAGGCAGGGGGACCTGCCGCCGGTGAACTACCGGCTGCCGCCAGCCACGGTCCCGGCGGCCGCGTCGGCCTCGGCCTGGGCGCGCGCGGCGTACAGCGTGCCCGGCGGCGGCTGGCGGGTGAAGAAGGTATTGACGCCATCGAGCACCGCCCCGGCCAGACGCCGCTGGAACGACGGATCGGTCAGCCGCTTTTCCTCGGCCGGATTGGAGATGAAGGCCGTCTCCACCAGCATCGCCGGCATGTCCGAGGTCCGCAGCACGGCGAAGTTGGCCCGTTCCAGCGCCGGCTTGTGGTTGTTGCCGATGCGCTTGAGGCCGCCCAGCACGTGCCCGGCAGCGTCCTCGGACGCCTTCATGTGGCCGCTCTGCGCAAGGTCGAGCAGCACGTTGGCCAGGGTGGTCTCGGTCTTCTGCAGGCGCACGCCGCCGACCAGGTCGGCCGCGTTTTCCTTGTCGGCCAGCCAGCGCGCGCGCTGCGAGGACGCGCCCTTGGTGGAGAGCACGTACACCGACGAGCCGGCGGCGTTGCGGTTCTCCGCGGCGTCGGCGTGGATGGAGATGAAGATGTCGGCCTTGGCCGCGCGCGCCTTCTGCGCACGCATCGGCAGCGGGATGAACACGTCGCTGTCGCGGGTCAGGTAGGCCTTCAGGCCGGGCGTGGCATTGACCTGGCGCGCCAGCTCGCGGGCGATGGCCAGGGTCACGTCCTTCTCGCGCTTGCCGCTGGGGCCGATGGCGCCGGGATCCTGGCCGCCATGGCCGGGATCGATGGCCACCACCAGCGGCCGCATGCCGGACTGCATGCGGATGCGCGAAGGCTCGCTGGGCATCGTCGGGCGGACCTCGGTGGGTACCGCCGCCTCAGGCGGCCGGGTCGCGGCGACGGCGGCGGCTGGTGGCTCCGGCACCACGGCCGTCGGCGACGCAACGGCGGCTCCGCCGGGCGTGGCCGTGCCATTGAGGATGGCCGCGGGACCGGGCTGGGCGCTCCCGGCGGCGATGGCCGTGGCCGGGGGCGCGCTCGCCTGCGGGGATGGCTGTGGTGACGGAGCGGGCGGAGCCGGCGCGGGCGCCTGGGCCTGGCTGACCACCGCAGCGGTCAGTGCGGCGGTGGCGCGCGCGGCTTCCTCCCTGACCTTGGCCGGGTCGGGTGCGGCCTCCGATTTGGCCGCTGCGACATCGCCGGACGATGCACCCGCCGCCGGCGCTGGATGGGCGGGCGCGGGAGAGGCGGCGGCGACACTGCCCGGGCTGTCGCCGGGCCACTCGATCACCAGCCGCGAGGTCCCGCCCACGCTGTCCATCTGCGGCTTGAACGCTGCGATCGGGGCGGAAAGATCGAACACCACGCGCAGGGTGCCCGGCGTCGGCTGGCCGGTGCGCACGGCGGTCACGACCCCGGCCGGTGCCGGGAGCTTGAGGCCGCGGACGGCGCTGGATTCGGGGAAATCGACGACCAGCCGGTGCGGATTGGCCAGGGCGATCGTCTTGTAGGCTCCGGTGCCCTGCAACTGGATCTCGGCCCGGGTGCCGGTGGCACCGGCGTCCAGCGACACCCGCTGGACCTCGCCCGCCCATGCGTGGAAGGCCGCCAGGCAGAGGCCGGCGGCGGCAATCACGATGCGGAGCGGGCGTTTCCCCAAGTTCATGGAGCAGGATTCAAGCACCGCTCAGCTACAAAAGCAAGACGATTTTCCTTAATAATCCGTAACCTGCCGGATGTTCCTAGTGTCGATCGGCAGCAATGGTAGCCAAGTCGTAACTTTCCAGGGCACGTTCCGCCCAGCGCCGGCCGGTCTCGCTGGCCGGCTGCAGCACGGCCTCGCGCCCGTCGCCCTCCACCGCCAGCGCCACGGTCAGGTCCTCCGGCGGCAAGGTGCCGCGGCCGCGTTCGGGCCATTCCACCAGCCACAGGCGGGCGGCGCTGTCGTCCAGGCCGAGGAAATCCAGTTCGCCGGGATCGCCGATGCGGTACAGGTCCAGGTGCCAGGCCTCGCCGCCATCGACGGGGTAGCGCTCGACCAGGGTGTAGGTGGGGCTGCGGATGGTGCCGGTCACGCCCAGCGCGCGCAGCAGCGCCCGCGCCAGGGTGGACTTGCCGGCACCCAGGTCGCCCTGCAGGTGCACCACCGCCTGCGCCGGCCGGGTGGCGGCCAGCGCCTGACCGAGACGCTGGGTGGCCGCCTCGTCCGCCAGCAGGCGTCGCATCAGGCGACCTGCGCGGGATTGGCCAGGCGCCGCAGGTGCGGCAGCAGGTCCAGCGGCAGCAGGCCACGCTCACCGCCATCCACGGCGGCATCGCCGGCGGCGGCATGCAGCAGCGCGCCGACGCTGGCGGCGTCGAACGGTGCCAGCTTCTGCCCGCGCATCGCCGCGACCACGCCGGTCAGCAGGTCGCCCATGCCGCCGACCGCCATGCCCGGGTTGCCGGCGGCGATGATCCGCGGCGTCTGTCCCGGACTGGCGACGATGCTGCCGGCGCCCTTGAGGATCACGCTGGCATCGTAGCGGTGCGCCAGCGCGTGGACCGCGGCCAGGCGGTCGCGCTGGATCTCGGCGGTGCCCACGCCCAGCAGGCGCCCGGCCTCGCCCGGATGCGGCGTCAGCACGGTGCCGGGCGGCAGCGGCTGCGGCGCGGCGGCCAGCAGGTTGAGCGCGTCGGCATCGACCACCAGTGCCTTGCCCGAAGCCAGCACCAGTTGCCACATGCCACGCGACCAGTCGTCCTGGCCCAGCCCGGGACCGATCGCGACCACCTCGGCCTTGTCCAGCAGCGGCTTGAGCGCCTCGCCGTCCTCGACCGCGTGCGTCATCGCCTCCGGCCGACGGGTCAGCAGCGCGGTGACGTGCGCGGCGCGCGTGGCCACCGACAC
The DNA here is from genome assembly GCA_023425225.1 of Pseudomonadota bacterium. GTDB lineage: Bacteria > Pseudomonadota > Gammaproteobacteria > Xanthomonadales > Xanthomonadaceae > MMGLT7. The sequence continues at coordinate 9,250 of JAFADB010000227.1, read as the reverse complement.
CAGCCCGGCACCGCAGCGCAGCGCCGCCTCGGTGGACATCATGATCGCCCCGCCACTGCCGAGGTTGCCGCCCACGCACAGCACGCGACCGGACTCGCCCTTGTGGGTGTTCAGGCGCCGCGGCGGCAGGTAGTCGGCCAAGGCGTCGGCGGTCCAGCGCTGTGCCCGCGGCTTGAGCCCGTCCAGCGCCGAGGGCGGCACCTCCAGGCCGGCGACCACCTTCTCGCCGACGTGCTCGAGCGCGTCGTCGGTGTACAGGCCTACGTGCGGGACGATGCACTGCACGGTCAGCTGCGCGCGCACCGCGGCACCGGGGACGCTGCCGTGTTCGGCATCCACGCCACTGGGCACGTCGATGGCCAGCACCGGCCGGCCGCAACCGTTGATCGCCTCGATGAACGCGGCGGTGGCGGCGTCCGGGGCGCGGTTCAGGCCGATGCCGAACAACGCGTCGACCACCACGTCGGCCTGTTCGAACGCATACGGGAACAGTTCCACGCGACCGCCGGCGCCGAGGTAGTCGGTGCAGGCGCGCTGCGCCAGGTCGGACGCCGGGCCGTGCTCGGGCAGGTGCACCACCACGACCTGGCGCCCGGACTGCAGCGCCATCCTCGCCAGCACGTAGCCGTCGCCGCCGTTGTTGCCGGTGCCGCAGGCCACGGCGATGCGCTGCGCCTGCGGCCAGCGCGCCAGCAGCCATTGCCAGGCCGCCTGGCCGGCGCGCTGCATCAGCACGTAGGCGTCGCCATCGAGCTGCGCGGTGGCCTGCACGTCGATCATGCGGGCCGAGGCGGTGTCGTAGAGATCGAGGGGCTTGAACATGCCCCGATTCTATACTTGCCGCATGTCCGCGGTTCCCCTCACCCTTGATCCCGCCTACGCCGCCGCGCGCATCCGTGCGCTTGCGCGCGAAGCCGGCTTCCAGCGCTGCGGCATCGCCGGCATCGAGCTGGGCGAGGACGAGGCGCACCTGCGCGACTGGCTGGCACAGGGCCTGTACGGGACCATGGACTGGATGGCCCGGCACGGCAGCAAGCGCGCGCGCCCGGCGGAACTGGTGCCCGGCACGCTGCGGGTGGTCTCGGTCGGGCTGGACTACGGCCACAAGGACGATGCCCAGGCCTGGGACACGCTGGCCGACGGCGAGCGCGCCTACGTCGCCCGCTACGCGCTGGGCCGCGACTACCACAAGCTGATGCGCAACCGCCTGCAGAAGCTGGCCGAGCGGGTGCAGGCCGAGGTCGGCCCGTTCGGCCACCGTGTCTTCGTCGATTCGGCGCCGGTGCTCGAACGCGCGCTGGCGCGCAATGCCGGGCTCGGCTGGATCGGCAAGCACACCTGCCTGATCGACCGGGATGGCGGCTCGTGGTTCTTCCTCGGCGAGATCTACGTCGACCTGCCGCTGCCGGTCGATGCGCCGGCCAGCGCGCATTGCGGCAGCTGCACGCGCTGCATCGAGGTATGCCCCACCGGCGCGATCACGGCGCCGCAGCGTCTCGACGCGCGGCGCTGCATCGCCTACCTGACCATCGAGCACGAGGGCGCGATCCCGGAGGAACTGCGCCCAGCGATCGGCAACCGCATCTTCGGCTGCGACGACTGCCAGCTGGTGTGCCCGTGGAACAAGTTCGCCCGCCGCACCGACGAGCCGGACTTCCGCGTGCGCAACGACCTCGACCGGGCGACGCTGGCCGAGCTGTTCGCCTGGGAGGAGGACGAGTTCCTGCGCCGTACCGAGGGCAGCGCGATCCGCCGCAGCGGCCACGAACGCTGGCTGCGCAATCTTGCCGTGGCACTGGGCAACGCCCCGACCACGCCGGCGGTGCTGGCGGCGCTGGCCTCCAGGCGTGAGCACGCCTCGCCGCTGGTGCGCGAGCACGTGCAATGGGCGCTGGCGCGCCACGCCGCAAACGAACGGCGCTGATCGCCCTGCCCCCTCCCTTGCGCGCAGGGGAGGGTTGGGGAGGGGTGCCGTTGCCGTTGGCTCTTGATCCAAGAGCAGTAGCCATGCCGCGATGCAGAGCGGGTGACTGGATGTGGAACCGCCGCTTCCAGAAGCAAAGCCAAAGCAACCCCTCCCCGGCCCTCCCCTGCGCTGCGCGCAAGGGAGGGAGCGAACCCGCGCAATCGGCGATAATCGCGCCATGAGCGAGCGCGACGACCGGATACTCACCCCCAGCCAGCTCAACACGCTGGCGCGCGACCTGCTGGAAGGCGCGTTCCCGCTGGTCTGGGTGGAGGGCGAGCTGGGCAACGTCACCCGCCCGGCCTCCGGGCACCTGTACTTCACCCTCAAGGACGCCCGCGCGCAGGTGCGCTGCGCCATGTTCCGGCCCAAGAGCCAGTGGCTGAAATTCCAGCCGCGCGAGGGCCGGCGCGTGCTCGCGCGCGGACGGCTGACGCTGTACGAGGCGCGCGGCGACTACCAGATGGTGCTCGACCACCTGGAGGAAGCCGGCGAAGGCGCGCTGCGGCGCGCGTTCGAGCAACTCAAGGCGCGGCTGGCCGCCGAGGGCCTGTTCGCCAGCGAACGCAAGCGCCCGTTGCCGGAGCACGTGCGCCGGCTGGCGGTGATCACCTCGCCCACCGGCGCGGCGGTGCGCGACGTGCTCAGCGTGCTGGGCCGGCGCTTCCCGCTGCTGGAAGTCGACCTGCTGCCGACCCTGGTACAGGGCGACACCGCCGCCGCGCAGATCGTGTCGCTGCTGCGCCGCGCCGACGCCAGTGGCCGCTACGACGCAATCCTGATCACCCGCGGCGGCGGCTCGCTGGAGGACCTGTGGGCTTTCAACGACGAGGCGCTGGCGCGCGCCATCGCCGCGGCGACGGTGCCGGTGGTGTCGGCGGTGGGCCACGAGACCGATTTCACCCTGGCCGATTTCGCCGCCGACCTGCGCGCGCCCACGCCCTCGGCCGCGGCCGAGCTGCTGGTCCCCGAGCGCCGCGACCTGGCCGTGCGCCTGCGCCACCTGCGCCAGCGGCTGGTGCAGTTGCAGGTGCAGCGCCTGGCGCAGGCGATGCAGCGCCTGGACCGCGCCGCGCTGCAGCTCCACGCGCACAGCCCGCAGGCGCGGCTGCAGTTGCTGCGCCAGCGCCAGCACGAGGCTGGCCGCCGCCTGCTGGCGCAATGGCGGCGCGCACTGGAACTGCGCCGCCAGCGCGTGCAGCACGCCGGCAGCGGACTGCGCATGCAGGCCCCGGTGACCCGGCTGGCGGCATTGAAACTGCGCCTGCAGTCGCTGCGCCCGCACGCGGCGATGGTGCGTGCGCTGCAGAGCGAGCAGTTGCGCCTGCGCGCGCTGGCGCGCTCGCTGGAGGCGGTCAGTCCGCTGGCGACGGTCGCGCGCGGCTACGCCATCCTCACCCGTCGCGCCGACGGCGCACTGGTGCGCTCGTCGGCGCAGGTGCAGGCCGGCGAACTGCTCGATGCGCGGCTGGCCGAGGGCGCGCTGGAGCTGAAGGTGGAGCGACGCGAGGAATGAGCTGCGGAGAGCCCGCCCTTCCCCCGCCTGTGAGGCCACGGCCACCTTTTCGGGGGAAGGTAGCGCGTAGCGCCGGATAGGGGGCTTTTGCTGTGGCTTTCCCATGCTCCAGGCAGCCCCCATCCGCCCTTCGGGCACCTTCCCCCGCACGCGGGAGAAGGAAATCCGTCTCTCATTGATGGACAGTGCAAGGGAAGGAGCGCGCTTATCGCAGCGCCGGCGCCTGCCGCCAACCGTCCTCGACGTACCTGGCCAGTGCCTTCGCGTCGCCGTCGAAGTGATGCCCGCCCTCGGCCGCGACCACCGCCACGCCCAGCGTGCGCAGCTGCGGGCACAGGCTGTCGCGTTCCTGCCGGCCTTGGATGCATTGCAGCCGCGCGGCCGGCATGCGTTCGACCTGCGGCAGCACCGCCAGCCCGTCGCTGCGGCCCAGGCCCAGCCAGCCGCCGGCCTTGGCGTGGAAGTCGGCCTGCGGGGCCAGCCCGAGCAGCGCGACGAAGCGCACCACCGAGCGCTGCTCCGGCGGCAGGCGGTTGTAGAGGAACGGCATCACGTCGGCGCCGAACGAGTACCCCACCAGCACCACCTCGCTCACCTGCCAGCGCTGCCGGTAGGTCTCGATCGCGCTCGCCAGGTCGGCCGCCGCCTGTTCCGGGGTCTTGCGGCGCCAGAAGTAGCGCAGGCTGTTCCAGCCCAGTACCGACACCCCTTGGCGGTTGAACTCGGTCGACATGCCCTTGACCAGCGCGCGCCAGCCGCCGTCGCCGGACATCAGGATCACCAGCCGATCGCTGCCGGGCACCGGCATCTCCACCAGCGGCAGGCGCGACGGCGGCGCTTCCGCCGACTGCGCGCACCCCAGCGCCAGCAGCCACGGCAGCATCAGCAGGCAGGCAAGGCACCAGCGCCGCGGCACCGTGTTCACGCCTGCGCCAGCGCGTCCGCCAGCGCGCGGACCTGGTCCTCGTCGGTCTCGTACCAGTCCGGTGCCAGGCCGGCCAGTTGCGGATTGAGGTGGTGCATGGCCGAGGTGCGCGCGCGCTTGCACGAGGCGTGCAGCTCGCGCGCGCCGGTGGCCGCCACCAGCGTGGCGGCATTGACCGCGGTGATGCCGGCGCCGGGCATCACCACGATGCGCCCGTCCGCCTGGCGCACCAGCCCGGCCAGCACCTCGCGCCCGGCCCAGGCATCGGCATGGCCGCCGGAAGTCAGCACGCGGCTGCAGCGCAGCGCGACCACATCCTCCAGTGCCTGCGCGAGGTCGGCGGTGGCGTCGAAGGCGCGGTGGAAGGCCACGCCCAGCCGCCCGGCGGCACTGACCAGGCCATGGCACAGCGGCACGTCGATGCTGCCGTCGGCACGCAGTGCGCCGATCACCACGCCGTCGCAGCCCAGTTGCACGCAGGTCTCGATGTCGCGCTGCATGGTCTCGGCTTCCTCGGCCGAATAGAGGAAGTCGCCGGCACGCGGGCGGATCAGCACGTACAGCGGGATCTTCAGCCGGTCGCGCGCCAGCGCCAGGGTGCCGTAGGACGGCGTGGTCCCGCCCTCGCCGAGGTTGTCGCACAGTTCCACCCGATCGGCGCCGCCGGCCTGCGCGGCCAGTGCCGAGACCAGCGAGCCGGCGGCGATCTCCAGCAACGGACGCGCGGAAGCGTTCATGTCTGCTCCGTGGCGTAGACCGAGGCCGACTCGTGCAGTGCATCCTGGCGGCCGGCATCACAGACCGCGTAGACGAAGCCGCGATGCAGCGCGTAGGCACCGACCTCGCCGGCGGTGTTCATCGCCAGGAAGCACACCTGTAGCGTCTTGCTGGCCTCCGGACGCTTGCGCACCACCCGCGCGATGGCCTCGCGGCAGGCCTGCGCCGGCGAGCGGCCTTGGCGCATCAGTTCCACCACCAGGAAGCTGGCGGCATTGCGGATCATCTCCTCGCCCACGCCCGAGGCGGTGGCCGCGCCGACCTCGTTGTCCACGTACAGGCCGGCGCCGACGATCGGGCTGTCGCCGACGCGGCCGTGCAGCTTCCACGCCATGCCGCTGGTGGTGCAGGCGCCGGCGAGCCGCCCCTGCGCATCGATCGCGATCATGCCCAGGGTGTCGTGGTTCTGGCTGTTGCCGGGGATGCCGCGGCGCTCGGCGTTGATCTGCGGCGCGTACTGCGAGGTCTTGAGCCATTCGCGCCAGGCCGCGCGCGCCTCGTCGGTGAGCAGCGGGGTCTTGCGAAAACCCTGCTGCAGCGCGAACTCCTGCGCGCCCTGCCCCACCAGCAGCACGTGCGGGCTCTTCTCCATCACCGCACGCGCCACCGAGATCGGGTGGTCGATGTCCTCGATCGCCGCCACCGCGCCGCAGCGGCCGTCGCCGTCCATGATGCTGGCGTCCAGCGTCAGCACGCCGTCTCGGTCTGGATAGCCGCAGCGGCCGACGGTGGTGTTGCACAGTTCCGACTCGGCCCAGCGCGCGCCCTGCTCGACCGCGTCGAGCGCGCTGCCGCCGTCGGCCAGCACCTTCCACGCCGCCTGGTTGGCCGGCACGCCGAAGTCCCAGGTCGAGGCCACGCGCGCGCCGCCGGACGCCGGTTTGGCGAAGGCGGTCGGCAAGGCCGCGGCGCCGGCCGTCAACAACGATGTCTGGAGGAATCGACGACGACTGCTGCTCATGCTTGCTCCCGCAGTGGAATAGGAAAGACCGAAGCCGTCAGCGCCGGACCTCGCGGCGATGATGCCAGGCGGCCGCGCCCAGCACCGCCAGTTCGCCGTGTTCGACCAGCCACACCGGCACCTGTGCCACCGCCGGCCCGAGCACACCCTTGTTGCGATAGCGCCGCTCGAAATCGCCGCTGGCCAGCCAATGGCGTATATGGCCGGAAATGCCGCCGGCCAGGTAGACCGAACGCGCGCCGAAGGTCACCGCCATGTCGCCGACGGCGCTGCCCAGCCAGGCGCAGAAGCGGCGCAGCGTCTCGGCGGCCAGCGCGTCCTGCCCGCCGTCGGCCGCCCGCACCAGCGCCTCGGTGGTCGCATGCACGGGCGTATTGCCGCGGATCCCGCACAGGCAACGGTACAGGTTGAGCAGGCCGGTGCCGGACAGCACGCGCTCGTTGTCCACGTGCGGCCAGCGCTGCAGCAGCCGGCCCAGCACCTCCAGCTCGAACGCATCGCCGGCCGCCAGCGCGGCATGGCCGACTTCGCTGGCCAGCACCGGACGTTCGCCGTCGCCGAAACGCAGCGCCGCCCCCAGCCCGGTGCCCGGCCCCAGCACCAGCGCCGGCCAGCGGAACCCCGGTGGCGCATCGCCGACCAGCGGCACCAGCGTGCCGGGATCGGCAAAGGCGATGCCGTAGGCGAGCGCCTCGAAATCGTTGACCAGTTCCAGCGCGGCCAGGCCGGCCTCGTGCCGGGTGCGCGCGCGCGACACCGGCCACGGCAGGTTGGCGTTGAGCCACGCATCGCCATCGTCCACGCCGGCGATGGCCACCGTCGCCGCCACCGCACCGTCGGCGATGCGCTCGCGTGCCAGCTCGGCGACGAAATCGCGCAGGATCGCCCCCAGCCCCGCATGCTCGGCGCAGGCATAGCGACGCAGGTGCCGCAATTGCGGCCGACCGTCGCCATCCATCCACACCCAGCCCAGGCGGGCATAGGTGCCGCCGACATCGGCGGCAACGATGCCCTCGCCGTGACCGGCCACGGCAGCCAACCCGGACATCTCCACGCCTCCCAGCCTCATCGGCACGCAGTTCCCGCAGGCAGCATCATTGCCGCGCCTGCTCGCAGTACTTGGCGCGGTATTCCATCGCCTTGGGCATCAGCGCCTGCAGGTTCTGGATGCGCGTGCCCGGGTTGGGATGGGTGGAGGCGAACTCTGACGTGGTGCGCCCGCCGCTGGCCGCCTCCATGCGCTGCCACAGCGGGATGGCCTGCTGCGGATCGAAGCAGGCCGCGGCGGCCAGCATCAGCCCGACCTCGTCGGCCTGGGTCTCGTGGTTGCGCGCGTACGGCAGCAGGTAGCCGTAGCCCATCGCCGCCATCATCATCTGCTGCTGCTGCGCGTCCATGCCGCTGGCGGCGCCGGCCATCTGCCCGATCTGGGTCAGCTTCTGCTGCGCCATGCGCTGGGCGCCGTGGCGCAGCAGCGCATGGGCGATCTCGTGGCCCATCACCACCGCCATCGCGTCGGCGTTCTGCGCCACCGGGAACAGGCCGGTGTAGACGGCCATCTTGCCGCCGGGCAGGCAGAAGGCGTTGGCCTGGTCGGACTGGATGACGTTGACGTCCCAGTCGAAGTCGCGCGCGTAGTGCCGCGGCTGGGTGCCGTGCTCGGCGGCGAGCGCGTCCTCCACCACCTCGGTCTTGGCGATCAGGCGCTGGGCGATGGCGCGCACCTGCTGCGCGGCCTGCGAGTTCGGGTCGACCGGCCGCTCCTGCGCGAGGATCTCCTGGTAGGCCTGCAGGCCCAGTGCCTTCTCCTGCTCCACGCCCAGCGAACTGTCGATCAGCACCTTCTCGCCGGTGTAGGGATCCTCGCTGCGGTTGGAGAACCAGTAGAACGCCGCGTAGACGGCGAAGCCCAGCAGCACAACCCAGCGCACGTTGCCGAACGGGCCGGGCCGGCGCGCGGCGCCACGCCCGCGCGAATCGCCCGCTGGATGGTTGCTCATGAATGCGGCTCCTTGCGCCGGACCGTGGGGAATTCCATCGCCGATGGATGGCGCATTCTGCCATCCCGGCCGCCCGGCCTGCAGGGATCGGCCGGCTCAGATGCCGCGTGCCAGGCGGAAGCCGATGCGCGCGCTGGTCATGTCCGAATCCTGCGACAGCCGCCATGCCGCGCGGGTCTGCTCGGGCGAGGTGGCCCAGCTGCCGCCGCGCACCACCCGCTGCCGGCAGCCCGGGTTGTACCAGGCCGCGCCGTCGGCCGGGGCGCGGCGATAGCTGGCGTGCCAGCAATCGGCGACCCATTCGCTCAGGTTGCCGCCGATGTCGTGCAGCCCCCAGGCATTGGGACGGAAACGGCCCGTCGGCGCCGGCCCCCAGTAGCCGTCGCCATAGCCGGCGAAGCCATTGCTCCAGCGGCGGCCGCCGGGCGAGACGTCCTCGCCGCCGGTGTAGTTGCCCGAGTTCGGCGGCGGCACGTCGGCATCGCCCCACGGGTAGCGTCCCTGGCTGCCGGCGCGCAGCGCGTACTCGAACTCGGCCTCGCTGGGCAGGTGGTAGTGGCGCCCGGTCTGCTCGGACAGCCAGGCCGCATAGGCCTCGGCATCGCGCACGCTGACGTGCATCACCGGATCGTCGGGCGCGGCCCGCGCGCCGTTGTAGCCGGACTGCCAGTCCACGCCGCTGCGGCGGATGAAGTTGCCGCTGCGCTCGTCATAGACCGTGGAATGGCCGCGGCGGGTCGCGCGCGGACGCGCGTTGGTGGCCTCGACGAAGCGACGGAACTGCGCCACCGTCACCTCGGTGATCGACAGCGCGAAGCCGCGCTCGAAGCGGACATAGTGCGCCGGGCGCTCGGCATCCCTGGCACCGGCTTCGTCGTCGGCCGCGCCCATGGTGAACGCGCCGTGCGGCACCACGATCATCTGCGGGCCGCGGCCACCGTCGCGCATGCCGTCGGTGAACACCTGGCCCGGGCGGAAGCTGCCGTAGTGGGTCGCAAGCTCCACGCGCTGGCGCAGCTGCGCGGCCACCGGATCGCCCGGGTCGGCGATGCGCAGCACCTCGGCCAGCTTCTCGCGCGCGGCGCGCAGCCCCGCCGGCGTGGTC
>JAFADB010000222.1 GCA_023425225.1 Pseudomonadota bacterium | reverse complement strand
CGGGTCGGTCATGATGGTGGCCGGGTTGGAGTTGACCAGCACCACGCGGTAGCCCTCCTCGCGCAGCGCCTTGCAGGCCTGTGCGCCGGAATAGTCGAACTCGCAGGCCTGGCCGATGACGATCGGGCCGGCGCCGATGATCAGGACGGTCTTGATGTCGGTGCGCTTTGGCATCTCAGTTGTTCTCCGCGTGCTTGTTCGACATCAGCGCAACGAAACGGTCGAACAGCGGTGCGACATCGTGCGGTCCAGGCGAGGCTTCCGGGTGGCCCTGGAAGCTGAAGGCGGGGGCGTCGGTCAGTTCGATGCCCTGGTTGGTGCCGTCGAACAGCGAGCGGTGGGTGACCCGCACGTTGCCCGGCAGCGTCGATTCGTCCACGGCGAAACCGTGGTTCTGCGAGGTGATCATCACCTTGCCGCTGTCCAGGTCCTGCACCGGGTGGTTGGCGCCGTGGTGGCCATTGACCATCTTGGTGGTGGCCGCGCCGGCGGCCAGCGCCAGCAGCTGGTGGCCCAGGCAGATGCCGAAGGTCGGAACCTTGCGGGCGATGAATTCCCTGATCGCGGCGATGGCATAGTCGCACGGCTCCGGGTCGCCCGGGCCGTTGGACAGGAACACGCCGTCCGGGTTCATCGCCAGCACCTCGGCGGCCGGGGTCTGCGCCGGCACCACGGTGATGTCGCAACCGCGCTCGGCCAGCATGCGCAGGATGTTGAGCTTGACCCCGTAGTCGTAGGCCACGACCTTGAAGCGCGGCGTGGCACGCACGAACTCGCCCTTGTCCAGGTCCAGCTCGCCCTCGTGCCACGGGTAGGCGCGGTCGGTGCTGACCACCTTGGCCAGGTCCATGCCCTTCAGGCCCGGGAACTTGCGTGCCGCTTCCAGTGCCTGCTCCACGTCGAGCCGCTCGCCCGGGACGCCGGCCAGCAGCGCGCCGTTCTGCGCGCCGCGCTCGCGCAGCAGGCGCGTCAGCTTGCGGGTATCGATGCCGGCGATGGCGACCACGCCGCGCGCGGCCAGCCAGTCCTGCAGCGACGCCTGGCTGCGCCAGTTGCTGGGACGGCGCGGCACGTCGCGCACGATCAGGCCGGCCGACCAGACCTGGCGGGCCTCGTCGTCCTGGTCGGTGCAGCCGGTGTTGCCGATGTGCGGATAGGTCAGCGTGACCATCTGACGGGCATAGGACGGATCGGTCACGATCTCCTGGTAGCCGGTCATGGCGGTGTTGAACACCACTTCGCCGACGGACAGGCCGTTGGCGCCTACGGATTCGCCCTCGAACACGGTACCGTCTTCGAGGACGAGCACCGCGGGAGCGGGGATTGCGGGATGGGTCACGAAAGGTTCGCCTTGGGGGATGGAATGGAACCCTGTCCCAGCAAACTTGCGGCTGCAAGAAACCGCGGACGCGGCGCTTCTCCGGTCCGTGGTGTTGGGTAACAGGCGAGCGGGAATTGTACCGACGAGGGGCAGGACGCGCCAGCCTCCGGCGCGTCGCATTCAGCCGATCAGGTCGCGCACCCGGTAGTGGCCGGGCGCCTTGCCGCGCAGCCGCTTGGCCGCATGCAGCGCGCCGCGGGCGAAGATGTCGCGGTTGGTGGCGCGGTGCACCAGCTCGATGCGCTCGCCGAGGCCGGTGAACTGCACCAGGTGCTCGCCGACGATGTCGCCGGCGCGCAGGCTGGCGTAGCGCGGCTGCGCGCCGCTGCCGGTGGCCGCCTCGCCCAGCGTCAGCGCCGTGCCCGAGGGGGCATCCTTCTTGTGGATGTGGTGGGACTCGACGATGTCGCAATCCCAGCCCGGCAAGGTGCCGGCGGCACGCTCGACCAGGTCGGTCAGCACCGCGATGCCGAGACTGAAGTTCGACGCCCACACCAGCGGGATGCTGGCCGCGGCGACGTCCAGCGCCTCACGCTGGCCATCGCCCAGGCCGGTGGTGCCGGAGACGAACGGCACGCCGCGTTCCACGCACAGCGCCAGGACCGGATCGAACCCCTGCGGCAGGCTGAAATCGATGGCCACGTCGAACGCCGGCACTCCCGCCAGTTCGCTGGCGGCGAAGTACGGCACGCCGTCCACCACCCGCTGCGCCGGCGAGCGCCCCACCGCCGCGGCGACCACCGTGGTCGCCGGATCCTCCTCGGCCAGCCTCAGCAAGGCCCGGCCCATGCGGCCGGAAGCACCATGGATCAGCAGCTTCAGCGGGGAGGTGTTCATGCGCGGCAATCCAGCGATCTACGGAACGGGCCGACACGTTACCCGATCCGCCGCGAAAGCGGAGTACAGGCGTCCCGGGCGATCAGCTCTGCACTCCGGCCGTCTCGGCGATCGCGGCCCCGATCAGCTCGCCGAGGATGGCGATGCCGGCATCGATCTTGTCCGGTGGCACCGTCACGAACGACAGCCGCAGCGTGTTCGCCTGCGGCTCGGTGGCAAAGAACGGCGCGCCGGGAACGAAGGCCACGTTGCGCGCGATCGCCCGCTCCAGCAGCACGGCGCTGTCGATGCCCCGCGGCAGCGTGACCCAGATGAACATGCCGCCTTCGGGCCGGGTCCAGCGCACCTGGCGGGGGAAGTGGCGCTGCAGCGCCTGCAGCATCAGCCGGCACTGCTCGGCATACAGGGTGCGGATGGCGGGGATGTGCCCATCCAGGAACCCCGTCCGCACGGCTTCGTGGACCAGTCGCTGGCTGAACGAGGACGTGTGCAGGTCGGCGGCCTGCTTGGCCTGCACCAGCTTGCCGTGCACGGCTTCGGGCGCGACCACGAACCCCAGCCGCAGCCCCGGCACCAGCACCTTGGAGAACGAGCCCATGTACACGACCCCATCCGGATTCATCGACAGCAGGCTCGGCAGGGTTTCGCCGCTGTAGCACAGCTCGCCGTAGGGGTCGTCCTCGATCACCGGCACGCCGGCGGCCGCGGCCTTCTCGACCAGCGCCCGGCGGCGCGCCAGCGGCAGCCGCCGGCCGGTGGGATTCTGGAAATTCGGCAGGCAATACAGGAAGCGCCCGCCGCGCAGCTGCTCGGCGTCGAGCGCCTCCACGTCAAGGCCCTCCTCGTCCGAGCGCATGGCCGAGTACTGCGGCCGGAACAACGAGAAGACCTGCAGGGCGCCCAGGTAGCTGGGTGTCTCCACCAGGACCTTGCTGCCCTCGTCGATGAACACCTTGGCCAGCAGGTCCAGGCCCTGCTGCGAGCCGGCGGTGATCAGCACCTGGCTGCCGCGGATCCGCACGCCGTTGCCGCTCAGGCGCTCGGCCACCCACTCGCGCAGCGCGCCCATGCCCTCGGTGGGGCCGTACTGCAGCGCCGCCTCCGGCGCATCGTGCAGCACCCTGTCGCAGGCCTGGCGGAGGTGCTCGACGGGAAAGGCCTTGGGCGAAGGCAGCCCGCCGGCGAAGGAAATCACTTCCGGCCGCTCGGTGACCTTGAGGATCTCGCGGATCGCCGAGCCGGTCAGCGCCTGCGCGCGCCGGGACAAGCTGAATGGAATGGTCATCGTCGCGAGTATAGCGGGCGGCCCGGTCCTGCCCGGCGAGCCCCGACGCCCGCCCCGCTCCCCTCCGGAAGATCAGTGCTTGCGCGATGCGTCCGGTCCGCAGTTGTCGCAGCCGGAACAGCCGCCCCCGTCCGCGGCGGGCGACGGTGCCAGGCGCCGCCCCAGCGCCTGCAGCCAGGCCGGCCGCGAGGGCCGCACCAGCGCCAGCGCCAGGGACCCGCGCAGGCGCCGCAAGGTGCCGGGGAACTGCTTCTTGAACACGACCCAGACGCTGGCCAGCACGGCCAGCGCGATCAACCCGTACTGCAGCGCCAGCGACATGGCCTCACCCCGCTCCCAGCAGCACGGCGACCTGGTAGGTCACCAGCGAAGCCAGGTAGGCCATCGCGAACAGGTACAGCGCGGTATAGCCCACCTGCTTCCAGGAATTGGTCTCGCGCTTGATCGTGGCCAGGGTGGAGGCGCACATCGGCGCGTAGATGTACCAGACCAGCAGCGACAGCGCGGTGGCCAGGCTCCAGTCGTGCGCGATCAGCGGCGACAGCGCCTGCGCGGCGGCATCGTCGTCGGCGGCCGACAGCGCGTACACCGTGGCCAGCGAGGACACCGCCACCTCGCGCGCGGCCAGGCCCGGGATCAGCGCGATGCAGATCTGCCAGTTGAAGCCCAGCGGCGCGAACACCACCGCCAGCGCGTGGCCGATGCGGCCGGCGAAGCTGTAGTCGATCGCCGGCAGGGTCGCGTTCTCCGGCGCGCCGGGGAACGACAGCAGGAACCACAGCAGGATGGTCAGCGCCAGGATGATGCCGCCGACGCGCTTGAGGAAGATCATGCCGCGCTCCCACAGCCCCAGCGCCAGGTCGCGCGGATGCGGCAGGCGGTAGGACGGCAGCTCCAGCATCAACGGGTGCTCGCCCTTGTCGCGGCGCCAGCGCTTCATCGTCCACGACACCGCCAGCGCGCTGGCGATGCCGGCCACGTACAGGCCGAACAGCACCAGCCCCTGCTGGTTGAACACGCCCCACACGGTCCGCTGCGGGATGAACGCGCCGATCAGCAGCGCATACACCGGCAGCCGCGCCGAGCAGGTCATCAGCGGCGCCACCAGGATCGTCGCCAGGCGGTCGCGCGGGTCCTGGATGCTGCGGGTGGACATGATCCCCGGCACCGCGCAGGCGAAGCTGGACAGCAGCGGGATGAACGAACGCCCGGACAGCCCGGCCGCGGCCATCGTGCGGTCGAGCAGGAACGCCGCGCGCGGCAGGTAACCCGATTCCTCCAGCGCCAGGATGAAGGCGAACAGGATCAGGATCTGCGGCAGGAACACCACCACGCTGCCGACGCCGGTGATCACGCCGTCCACCAGCAGGCTGTTGAGCGGGCCTTCCGGCAATACGCCGCCGACCCATTCGCTGAGCGCGCCGGTGCCGGCCTCGATCAGGTCCATCAGCGGCGTGGCCCACGCGTACACCGCCTGGAACACCAGGAACATCACCACCGCCAGCACCAGCAGCCCGAACACCGGGTGCAGCAGCCAGCGGTCCAGCGTGTCGTCCAGCCGCGAGGTACGGCTGGGCATGACCACTGCCGCGTCGAGGATCGCGTTCACCCGCGCATACAGCTCGCCCGCCGAGGCCACTTCCGGCGCGGATTCGCCTACCGCTGTCGGGTTCACCAGCGCCGGTCCCTGCGCATCGAGGTACTCGACCAGATCGGCCGCGCCGTTGCGGCGGACCGCAACGGTCTCCACCACCGGCACGCCCAGCTCGCGCTCCAGCGCGGCGCGGTCGATGCGGATGCCGCGCCGCTGCGCGGCATCGACCATGTTCAGCACCACCACCATCGGCCGGCCCAACTCGCGCAGTTCCAGCGCAAAGCGCAGGTGCAGGCGCAGGTTGGTGGCATCGACCACGCACACCAGCACGTCGGGGGCCGACTCGCCGGGATAGAAGCCGCGGCACAGGTCGCGGGTGATGGCCTCGTCCAGGCTGGCCGGCTGCAGGCTGTAGGCGCCCGGCAGGTCCAGCACCACGAACTCGCGCCCGGACGGCGCACGGAACCGGCCTTCCTTGCGCTCGACGGTCACGCCGCTGTAGTTGGCCACCTTCTGGCGGCTGCCGGTGAGCTGGTTGAACAGCGCGGTCTTGCCGCAGTTGGGATTGCCGACCAGCGCCAGGCGCAGGGGAGCATTACTCATGCCGCCGCTCCCGCCGCGGCGCGGATGCGGATGCGGGCGGCCTCGCTGCGCCGCAGCGCGAAACGGGTGAAGCCCACCTGCACCAGCAGCGGCTCGCGCCCAACCGGACCGAGCGCCACGACCTGCACCTGCTCGCCTTCCACGAAGCCCAGTTCGCGCAGGCGTCGGGCGATGACGTCGTTGGGCTGGAGGTCCTGAACGGATTCGACGATGGCGGTGTGGCGCAGCGGCAGTTCGGACAACGTCACGGACGGCTCTATGTATCAAGAATGGTTATCAATTCTAGCATCGCGGCAATGCGTCATGGCAGCGCAGCAGGACCCGCTAGAATCCCGGGATTCACACTCGGGGATGGCCAATGAGCCCACCGCTGCTGCTCGAACGCGATGGCCCGGTGCTGACCCTGCGGCTGAACCGCCCCTCGCTGCACAACGCCTTCGACCCTGGCCTGATCCAGGCACTGACCGCGGCGCTGGATGCCGCCGCCGGCGACGACGGTGTCCGCGTGGTGGTGCTGGCCGGTGCCGGCACCTCGTTCTGCGCCGGCGCGGACCTGCAGTGGATGCGGGACATGGCCGACGCCGGCGAACGCGAGAACCTGGCCGATGCGCGGGCGCTGGCGAGGCTGATGCGCACACTGGACGAACTGCCCCGCCCCACCGTCGCCCGCGTCCACGGCGCGGCCTTCGGTGGCGGCGTCGGCCTGGTGGCCTGCTGCGACATCGCCGTCGCCTCGCCGCAGGCCAGCTTCGCCCTGAGCGAGAGCCGGCTGGGGCTGCTGCCGGCGGTGATCTCGCCCTACGTGGTGGCGGCGATCGGTGCGCGCCAGGCGCGGCGCTGGTTCGCCAGCGGCGAAAGCTTCGATGCCGCCACCGCCCTGCAGATCGGACTGGTCCACCAGGAGGTGCCGGCGGCACAGCTGGACCGGGCCGTGGCCCGGCAGGTCGAATTGCTGCTCAGGGCCGGCCCGCAGGCCGCGGCCGGCGCCAAGGAACTGGTACGCCGGGTCGCCGCCGAAGGTGACGGCGCGACGCTGGACCGCGACAACGCCACCCTGATCGCCCGGCTGCGCGCCTCCGCCGAGGGGCGCGAGGGCCTGTCGGCCTTCCTGGAGAAGCGCCCCCCCGCGTGGGCGGTGCGGGAGTGAGCACGACGTTCGACCGGCTCGGCATCCGACGCGCCCGGCGGCACCCGCCCTACGGCCACCACGGCCGAGCACCCGCACGTGGTCCGCACTACCATGCAGACCATCGCGCGGTATTCCCGCCGGCCGCGGGCGGCAACGGCACCGAAGCGGCCTGCCGATACCCGGCCTGAAGGGATGCGGTGGCCGCTGGCGCATGCCGCTTGCGTATGGTGATGGATCCGCCGGCCCGGCTTCCCCATGCCTGCCGCTCGCCGGCTGGCACCGTGCCCACTGGAGCGAACGTGACAGCGATCAGGGACAGCAACATGCAGCAGTCCAGCAGGCACCGACATGGATGATTTCGTCAGGGTGGTCGAGGTCGCGCCGCGCGACGGCCTGCAGAACGAGAAGCGGCAGGTCGCCACCGCGGACAAGATCGAACTGATCGACCGGCTCGCACGCACCGGCCTGCGCAGCATCGAGGCCACCAGCTTCGTCAGCCCGCGCTGGGTGCCGCAGCTGGCCGACGCCGCCGAGGTGATGGCCGGCATCGAGCACGTGGCCGGCGTCGCCTATCCGGTGCTGGTGCCCAACGAACAGGGCTACGCGCGTGCACGCGCGGCCGGCGCCACGGAGGTCGCGGTGTTCACCGCCGCCTCGGAGGCGTTCAACCGCGCCAACATCCATGCCGGCATCGACGAATCGATCGAGCGCTTCCGCCCGGTGCTGGCACGGGCGGCGGCCGACGGCGTCCGCGTGCGCGGCTACGTCTCCACCGTGCTCGGCTGCCCCTACCAGGGCGAGGTGCCGGTGGCCGACGTGGTGCGGGTCGCACGCCGCCTGCACGAACTGGGCTGTTACGAGATATCGCTGGGCGACACCATCGGCGTGGGCACGCCCGGCAAGGCGCGCGCGATGCTCGACGCGGTCGCCCGGGAGGTACCGATGGCGGCGCTGGCGGTGCATTTCCACGACACCTACGGCCAGGCGCTGGCCAACATCCTCGCCTGCCTGGAACGCGGCGTGCGGGTGGTGGACGCCGCCGTCGCCGGCACCGGCGGCTGCCCGTACGCCAGGGGCGCCAGCGGCAACGTCGCCAGCGAGGACGTGGTGTACATGCTGCACGGCCTGGGCATCGACACCGGCATCGACCTGCAGGCACTGGCGGCCACCGGCCGCTGGCTGGCCGCGCGGCTGGGCCGCGAGAACGGCAGCCGCGCCGGCAAGGCGCTGGAGCCGGCATGACGACCGCCCGCGACCGCGATGCCACGGCCGCGCCTGGTCTGCCGGCGGAACCGGCCGATGCCGCCGACCCGGCGGATGCGCCGGGCCGGACACCGCAGGAGGCGCCGCCGGACCTGCGCCAGCACCTGTTCGAGCTCCGGCAACAGCTGCACGAGGCGCGCGCCGTGGCCGAGCTGGCTCGCCGCCACTACGACGCGCTGTTCGACGCGGTGCCGGATCCGGTCAGCATCCTCGACGAGGACGGCACCGTGCTCGACGTCAACATCGCCGGCGTGCGCGCCTACGGCCGCCCGCGCGAGGCCATCGTCGGCCAGCCGATCGAGGCGCTCAATCCGGACCTGCCGCCTGACCACATGGAGCCGGTGCTGCAGGCACTGGATCGCGGCCAGACCTACGTCATCGAGGTCACCAACATGCGCGGCGACGGCAGCCGCTTCCCGGTGGAGGTGCACTCGGCCGGCTTCGAGCACGACGGCCGCCGCTGCGTGATGGCGGTGGCCCGCGACCTCAGCGGCCGCTGGCAAGCCGAGTCGCGCTACCGGCTGCTGATGGAGTCCATCGACAAGGGGGTGCTGCTGTTCGACCGCGAGCATCGCGTGGTGTCGGCCAATCCCGCCGCCTACCGCATCCTCGGCCTGGGCGACGGCAGCCACACCCGCGAGCCGATGCGCCGCGACGAGTGGATCACCGTGGACGAGCACGGCCGCGTCATGGACGAGGCGCAATGGCCGGTGGTCCAGGCCTTCCGCAGCGGGCAGATCATCCGCAGCACCACCATCGGCATGTTCCACCGCGTGCGCGCGCGCATGGTGTGGATGTCGACCACCCACGTGCCGGTGTTCTCCAGCGGGCGCGACACGCCCGACCACGTGTTCGCGCTGTTCAGCGACATCACCGAACTCAAGCGCGACAATGCGCTGTTCGACCGGGCGCAGGCGCTGGCGCACATCGGCGGCTGGGAATGGGACCGCGGCCGCTCGCGCCTGTACCTGACCCGGGAAACCCAGCGCATCCTCGGCCGCGACCCGGTGCCCGGGACCATGCCCGAGCTGCTCGAATGCCTGCATGCCGACCACCGGCACGCGCTCGAGCGGGCCCTGCTCGACGCGGTGGAAACCCAGGCCGGCTTCGAGCTGGAGCTGCTGGGCCAGCGCAGCGACGGCCACTCGTTCTGGGTGCGCATGATCGGCGAGGTGGAGAGCGGCGACCTGTGCGCCAGCCGCATCGCCGGCACGCTGCAGGACATCACCGAACGCAAGCAGGCCGAGGAGACCCTGCGCATCCAGGCGCGCACCGATCCGCTGACCGGCATCATCAACCGCGACGCCATCCTCGCCGACCTGGAGGCGCGCCTGGCCAACCCGCCGCATGCGCGGGTGGCGGTGCTGTACATCGACCTGGACCGCTTCAAGATCGTCAACGACGTGCTCGGCCACGATGCCGGCGACCGGCTGCTGGTCGAGGCCACCCGCCGCATCGCCCGCGCCATCGGCACCCAGGGCCTGCTGGCGCGCTTCGGCGGCGACGAGTTCCTGGTGGTCTGCGATGCCCGCGACCAGCCCGACACCCCGGAACGGCTCGCCGCCGCGATCACCGCGGCCTTCGCCACGCCGTTCCGCTTCGACAAGGACGAGTTTCCGGTGACCACCAGCATCGGCATCGCCCGCGCTCCCGAGCACGGCGAGCGGCCGCAGCAGCTGATCCAGAACGCCGACGTGGCCATGTACGACTGCAAGCGCCGCAGCCGCAACGGCTGGCGGCTGTTCAGCCCCGAGCTGGAGCGACGCCAGCAGGACCGGCTGTCGATCGAGGCGCAGCTGCGCAAGGCCGTCGACCAGGACGAGTTCCGGCTGGTCTACCAGCCGCAGGTGGACCTGCGCCACGGCGGCATCGTCGGCGCCGAGGCGCTGATCCGCTGGCAGAACCACCAGCTCGGCGAGCTGCGCCCGGACGTGTTCATCGGCCATGCCGAGAGCACCGGCGACATCGTGCGCATCGGCAACTGGGTGCTGCACGAGGCCTGCCGGCAGGTGCGGCAGTGGCGCGACGCCGGCCTGGGGCTGGTGCGGGTGGCGGTCAATGTCTCCTACCGCCAGTTCGCCGGCGAGGACCTGGCGCGCAACGTGGGCGAGGCGCTGGACCTGCACGGGCTGCCGGGCGCGGCGCTGGAACTGGAATTCACCGAGCGGGTGCTGATCGAGGATGCGCCGTCCACCCTGCGCACCTTCGCCCAGCTGCGCGAGATGGGCCTGGTGCTGACCATCGACGACTTCGGCGAAGGCTACAGCGCGCTGAACTACCTGCGCCGGCTGCCGATCCACGGCCTCAAGCTCAGCCAGCTGTTCGTCGGCGGCGTGCCCGGCAACCGTTCCGACACCGCGGTGTGCGAGGCGGTGTGCGGCATCGCCCGCAGTCTCGGGCTGGGGCTGGTGGCCGAGGGCGTGGAGTCGGAAGCGCAGCGGCGCTACCTGCTGGAACTGGGCGTGCCGGTGGGCCAGGGCTTCCTGTTCTCGCCGGGTCTGGCGCCGGACGACTTCGCCCGGCGCCTGGGGCCGGGCCGGCTGCCGCTGTGACCGTCCCTGCCTCCACCGCCCGGCCCGCCTGATCGCCCTCTCCACGCGCAGGCCACCAGCAGCAGACATGGCCGGACAACCGGCCCGGACGTGCCCGCCCGCAGGCGCGCCGCAGCGTCCCCGCACCGCACCGCGCCATGACTGCCAGCGGCAGGCGATCAGTTAGAATCGCGCCCTTTCCCGGGAGGTCGGCAATGGAGCTTTCGCATACCCGCGCAGTGGTCACCGGTGGCGTTTCCGGGCTGGGCCTGTCCGTGGCCCGGCAGCTGGTGGCCGGCGGCGGCAAGGTCGCGCTGTTCGACGTCAACGACGAGAAGGGCGCCGCCGCCATGGCCGAACTGGGGCGCGACAACGCCTTCTACCTGCGCACCGACGTCACCGACGAGGACGCGGTGGTCGCCAACGTGGCCGCCGCGCGCGAGTTCCTGGGCGGGCTGAACGTGGCGGTCAACTGCGCCGGCATCCTCGGCGCCGGCCGCGTGCTCGGCAAGGAGGCTCCCATGCCGCTGGCGACCTTCCGCAGCACGGTGATGGTCAACCTGGTCGGCAGCTTCAACGTGGCCAAGGCCGCGGCCAACCTGATGCAGCACAACCCGCCGGGCGAGGACGGCGAGCGCGGGGTGATCGTCAACACCGCCTCGGTGGCCGCCTACGAGGGCCAGATCGGCCAGGCCGCGTACTCGGCCTCCAAGGGCGGCGTGGTCGGCATGACCCTGCCGATGGCGCGCGAACTGGCGCGCTTCGGCATCCGCGTGATGACCATCGCCCCGGGCGTGTTCTGGACGCCGATGGTCGATGGCATGACCGAGGCGGTGCAGCAGTCGCTCGGCGCCTCGATCCCCTTCCCCTCGCGGCTGGGCCGGCCGGAGGAGTTCGCCGACACGGTGGCCTTCATCCTGCGCAACCGCTACCTCAACGGCGAAACCCTCCGCCTGGACGGTGCCGTGCGCCTGCCGCCCAAGTAACAACATCTCCTCCGGCAGGCCCGCCTGCCGCCCGACTTCCAACACCAAGCGACATCACGCAATGAAAGCCAGCGACATCAAGAAGGGCAACGTCGTCGAGTACAACAACGGCGTCTACCAGATCCGCGACATCGAGCGCAGCTCGCCGCAGGGCCGCGGCGGCAACGTCCGCTTCCGCTTCATCATGTACAGCGTGCCGGGCGGCAACAAGCTCGACGCCAGCTTCGACGCCGACGACAACCTGCCCGAGGTCGAGCTGCTGCGCCGCCAGGCCACGTTCTCGTACAAGGACGGCGACGCCTTCGTGTTCATGGACGACGAGGACTACACCCCGTACACGCTCGATGCCGAGGTGGTCGGCGACGACGCCGGCTACATCACCGACGGCCTGTCGGGCATCTACGTGCAGGTGATCGACGATCAGCCGGTGGCGGTGCAGCTGCCGCAGAGCGTGACCCTGGAAGTGGTCGAGACCCCGCCGGAACTGAAGGGTGGCACCGCCACCAAGCGTCCCAAGCCGGCCAAGCTCAGCACCGGCATCGAGATCATGGTGCCCGAGTACATCGGCACCGGCGAGCGCGTGCTGGTCAACACCACCACCGGCGAGTTCGCCGGCCGCGCCGACTGAGGCCGGAGGGCGACGACGAGACGTGGACCGTGGCACCGGCATCCACGCACTCGTCGTCCCCGCGTTTGTGCACGACTGTCCGCAGAAGACACTGCGCCGATCATCCGTCAGCCAAAGCAGCGAGGCACGTGCCCGGGAGGGTGGATTGGTCGTCCCCGCGCAGGGGACCCAGCGACTGACGCAGTGGAATCAGCCAGTCAGGGAATCTTCCGGCACCTCATCCTTCAAGGCACGGGCAGCGAATCCCCGCCTGCGCGCACCACTTGGGAAACTCCGGTCGTCGCTCCCGCGCAAGCGGGAATCCCATGGGCGTTGCCGCGACCTGCACGAAAGTCCCTGGATCCCCGCGTTCGCGGGGATGACGAGGAGCGAGGTTCGGCAAGCAAGCCTCTCTCCAAGTTGCCCAAACGTGGACCGAAGACCGCACCTGGCTAACGCCCTAGACGGGCTCCCCACCCGACTGCGTACTTGCCCGCGCTACGGAATAGCCCCCTCTCCCGGCAATTCCAGCCCGCCGGATTCGGCATGCAGCCGGCGCAGGCGCCGGCCGATCGCCTCCAGGTTGTCCTCGATACCGCCCAAGGTCGCGCGCTCGGACGCGGGCAGCAGTTCCACCGCCTGTCCACGCAGCGAGTGCCAACCGTCGCGGACCTGCTGCGCCCGCATCGCCGCGTCATGGGCAGCCAGTTCGTCCGGCTGCGGCAGGCCGTAGCCCGGGGCCTGCAGCAGCGCCGCCGGCTGTGCCAGCAGCCCTTCCTGCTCCAGCAGCGCCCGGAACTCCGCCGCCACTGGGTCCGTACCGCCACCGGCGCGCAGCAGCCGCCGCTTGAGCGCCTCGCGCATGCGCGCCTCCTGCTTCTGCCAGGCAGCCTGCTCCAGCAGCAACATGGCCGCGGCCGTGCGCAGGTCGGCGCGTCCGATCCACTGCCCGCGCCGTGCCGGCGGCGATGCCAGCCAGTGCCGGGCATCGCCCTGCTCGACCGGCAACGCGCCGTGGATCACCTCGAACATCGCCTGGTAGTCGTCGCTGGCCGAGTCGAAGCGGTAGCCCAGCCGCCGCGCCTGTGCGGCATCGTCGAGCACCGAGACATCGGTCACGCCGGCGTGCTGCAGCCGCCGCAGCAGGACGTTGGGGCGGATGCTGGCCAGCGGCAGCGCCGCCAGCCGCGGCGAGGCGTCGTGCAGCAGCCGCCAGGTCTCCAGCGCGCAGTTGTTGCCAAGGAAGTAGTAGCGGCCGTCGTAGCTCCAGTGCAGCTGCGCCGCGCGCCGGGCGATGGCGGCGATCTCGTCGCGATCGAGCCGCAGCGGGACCGAGCGCAGCCCGCGCAGCTCGACGCGGGTGTACTCGTCCACCACCTGCTGCAGCGGCAGCACGTACAGTCGCGACGGATAGTCCCCGGTCAGGCCGCGCCAGCTGGAGATCTGCACGTCGTCGACGAAGGCGCGGAACGAGATCACCCGGTGCTCGCGCAGGTCCAGCCGGCAGTCCGGCCCGCGCGGCCGGCCCGGCGCGCAGATCACCAGCCGCAGCATGCTGTGGCCCCAGCGGCTCATCGGCCGGTGGTCGGGCCCGGCCAGCAGGTAGTCCACCGCGTAGATGCGCTCGGGATCGAGCTGCAGCAGCGCCTCGCCGTCGTCGCTCTCGGCCTGCACGAACGGCAGCGTGTCCGGGCATCCGCCGCCCTGTCCGGGCATGCCGAAATGCCGTGCGAAGTAGTCGTGCAGCTCCGGCCGCCGGCAACGGTACTGCGGGTCCAGCACGAAGTACTCGAGGTTGACCGCGACGAACTCGGCCGGGCTGTGCCGCTCGTAGTCGTCCGGGCTGCGATCGCTCAGGGTGTTGGCACCGGACCGATGCCAGCGTCCGCGCAGCCATCCGGCCTGATCGAGCAGCTGCGGATCGCGCGACAACCCGCCCTGCGGCGAGCGGTCGTGGAAGTGCGCCAGTTCGTGGACGACGGCCGCCAGCGGTACGCGGCCGTCGCCGCCGGGACTGCGATCGCCGGCGCTCCAGCGCTGCAGCAGGTCGCGGTCGAGCACGATGCCGCGGCTCAGCGCGCGCGCCTGCACCTGCTCGCGCAGGTCGTCGCGCCACTGCACGTCGAGCCGCTGCGGCAGCGACTGCCGCCAGTACGGCGGCAGCAGGTCGAGCGCGGCCTGCAGCAGTTCGCGGGTGGCCTGCACCTGCTGCGGCGACAGGCTGTCCTGGTCGATGCGGAATTCGCTGGCGTCGGCGCTTCCCAGCGCCAGCAATCCGGCCAGCAGCCACCGCCGGTGCGGCGACCGTGCAGCCGGCATCAGCGGGCGAGGATGGCCTGGGCCAGTTCCAGGTCGCTGGCGCCGCGGGCGGCGGCATCGCGCTCGCGCAGCAGGCGCAGCGCCGCCTCCAGCTGCGCGCCGCGCAGGCGGCCATCGCTGGCGACGAAGCCGGCCGCATCGCTGCGCGCGGCCATCACCACCTTGTCGTCGCCGGAAGTGCTGTCCGAGGACGCCGACGATCCCGCCGACGAAGCGCCCGCCGAACTGCCGGCGGAGCTTCCCGCCGCACTGGACGCCATGGCGGGCGTGGCAAGGGCAAGCAGCATCAGTGAGGTGGAGATCCGGCGCATCGTCGTGGGCTGTCCTGGTGGCGTGAAGGCGGCCACGATAGCCGCTCGCGGTTCAGGCGTCGAACAGCTTGCCGGGATTGAGCAGGCCCTTGGGGTCGAACACCCGCCTGATGCCCTGCATCAGCGCGATCTCGGCCGCGCTGCGGGTGCACGACAGGTACGGCTTCTTGACCAGGCCGATGCCGTGCTCGGCGGAGATGCTGCCGCGGTACTTCTCCAGCACCTGCGCCAGCAGCTTGGTGACGTGCTCGCACTGGCGCACGAACTCGTCCTGCGTCGTGTCCTCCGGCTTGAGCACGTTGATGTGCAGGTTGCCGTCGCCGATGTGGCCGAACCAGACCACGTCGAAGTGCGGGTAGGCCTGCCCCAGCAACGCCTCGGTCTCGCGCAGGAACGCCGGCATCGCCGAGATGCGCACCGAGATGTCGTTCTTGTACGGCGTGTAGCGCGCCACCGACTCGGTGATGCCCTCGCGCAGGCGCCACAGCTGCGCGGCCTGCGCGTCGCTGTGGCTGATCACCCCGTCGCTGACCCAGCCCTGCTCCATGCAGTGCTCGAACGCGGCCAGCGCCGCGGCCTCGCCGGCGGCGTCGTTGGCGAACTCGGTGACCACGTAGAACGGATAGGTCTTCTCGAACGGCTGCTGCGCACCATGCGCCAGCACGTGGGCGATGGCGCGGTCGGTGAGGAACTCGAACGCCTCCAGCCGCAGCCGCGAGCGGAACGCGGCGAACACCTGCATCAGCACCTCGAACGAGGGCAGCGCCAGCAGCATCACGTTGCTCGGCGGCGGCGGGTCGGTGAGTTTGAGCGTGGCCTCCACGACGATGCCGAGCGTGCCCTCGGAGCCGATCATCAGCTGGCGCAGGTCGTAGCCGCTGGAGTTCTTGACCAGGCCGTTGTTGAGTTCCAGCAGTTCGCCGGCGCCGGTGACCACCTTGAGCCCGGCGATCCAGTCGCGGGTGGTGCCGTAGCGGATCACGCGGATGCCGCCGGCATTGGTGGCGATGTTACCGCCGATCGAGCACGAGCCGCGCGCGGCGAAATCCACCGGGTAGATCAACCCGTGCTCCAGCGCGGCGCCGTGCACCGCTTCCAGCGCCATGCCGGCCTGCACCGTCAACGTGCGGTCCACCGCGTCGAACGCCAGCGCCTTGTTCATCCGTTCCAGGCTCAGCACCAGCTCGCCGTTGGCGGCCACCGCGCCGCCGGACAACCCGGTGCGGCCGCCGGAGGGCACGGTCGCCACGTCGCAGGCGTTGGCCCAGCGCACCGTCGCCTGCACCTCCTCGACCGTGGCCGGCAGCGCGATCGCCAGCGGTGCCGGGCTCCAGCGCCGGGTCCAGTCGCGGCCGTAGTGCTCCAGGTCGGCCGGCTCGGTCTTCAGCCGCAGCGACGGCACGGCGGCGGACAGCGATTGCAGGCGCGGATCGGTCATGGCGCGGGGCCCCTGGACTGTCGGAATACGGGGGCGCAAGCGTGCCAGCGATGCCCGATGGCGTCCAGCGCGCCCGCGCCGCGGATGGATACATCTGCAACGGCAGTCGCCACGCGGGCACCCAGGCGCGATACTTGCGGGTCTTTCCGCCCCGGC
Source organism: Pseudomonadota bacterium (assembly GCA_023425225.1). GTDB lineage: Bacteria > Pseudomonadota > Gammaproteobacteria > Xanthomonadales > Xanthomonadaceae > MMGLT7. The sequence goes on along the minus strand of JAFADB010000222.1, from coordinate 10,159 downwards.
GCACCGGGGCGCACGGCCGGCATCCGCGCCCCGGGGATGGTGGTCATGACCGCTTCCCCCATCGCTACCGACTCCCATGACCATCAAGAAGACCTCGTTCCCGAAGCAGGACATCCGTGTGCTGCTGCTGGAGGGCGTCAGCCCATCCGCCGTCGAAACCTTCCGCGCCGCCGGCTACTCGCAGATCGAGCTGCACGCCAAGTCGCTGCCCGAGGATGAACTGATCGCCCGCATCGCCGACGCCCACATCGTCGGCATCCGTTCGCGCACCCACCTCTCGGCCGAGGTGCTGGCGCACGCCAAGCGCCTGATCGCGGTGGGCTGCTTCTGCATCGGCACCAACCAGGTGGACCTGGACGCGGCCGAGCTGGCCGGCATCCCGGTGTTCAACGCGCCCTACTCCAATACCCGCAGCGTGGCCGAGCTGGTGGTCGCCGAGGCCGTCATGCTGGTGCGCGGCATCCCGCAGAAGAGCGCGCAGTGCCATCGCGGCGGCTGGTCCAAGTCGGCCACCGGCAGCCACGAGGTGCGCGGCAAGACCCTGGGCATCGTCGGCTACGGCCACATCGGTACCCAGGTCGGCGTGCTCGCCGAGTCGCTGGGCATGCACGTGATCTACCACGACATCGAGACCAAGCTGGCGCTGGGCAACGCGGTGCCCGCCACCAGCCTGGAGGACCTGCTGGCGCGCTCGGACGTGGTCACCCTGCACGTGCCGGAAACCCCGGCCACCAAGAACATGATCGGTGCCGCGGAACTGGCCCTGGCCAAGCCGGGCGCGCACCTGATCAACGCCTCGCGCGGCACCGTGATCGACATCGACGCACTGGACGCGGCACTGACGTCCGGGCACATCGGCGGCGCGGCGATCGACGTGTTCCCGGTCGAGCCCAAGGGCAACGGCGACGTCTTCGTCTCCCCGCTCACCGCCCACGACAACGTGATCCTGACCCCGCACATCGGCGGTTCCACACTGGAGGCGCAGGAGAACATCGGCGTGGAGGTGGCGGCCAAACTGGTGCGCTACAGCGACAACGGCAGCACCCTGTCGGCGGTCAACTTCCCCGAGGTCACCCTGCCCGAGCACGAGGGCAGCCGCCGCATCCTGCACATCCACCGCAACGTGCCCGGCGTGCTCTCGCGCATCAACGAGACCTTTTCCCAGGCCCACCTCAACATCAACGGCCAGTTCCTGCGCACCGATCCCAAGGTGGGCTACGTGGTGATCGACGTGACCGCCTCGGAGGACCAGGTGCAGCAGCTGCGCGCGGCGATGGCCGCAGTGCCGGGCACGCTGCGTACCCGCGTGCTGTACTGACCCACGCCCCGCGGGGCGTCAGCCGCGATGCTCCCAAGCCGGGGAAATCGGTTCGGAGAGCATCGCGGCTGACGTCGCCCCCACGGGGAGCGTTGACGCGCAGCGCGCCCCTCAGCCGGCGCGCATCAGCAGTTCCACGTCGCCGCCGGCGGCGGTGGTGTTGATGCTGACGCTGCGCTCGGCGCAGAAGCGCGGCAGGTAGTTCGGGCCGCCGGCCTTGGGGCCAGTGCCGGACAGGCCCTCGCCGCCGAACGGCTGCACGCCGACCACCGCGCCGATCATGTTGCGGTTGACGTAGACATTACCGACCTCGGCGCGTTCGGCGATGGCCTGGGCGCGGGTGTCGATGCGGGTCTGCACGCCCAAGGTCAGGCCGTAGCCGAGCGCGTTGATGCGCTCGACCAGCGCCTCGACGCTGCCGGACCAGCGCAGCACCTGCAGCACCGGGCCGAAGACCTCCTCGCGCACCTGCTCGATCGCGTCGATCTCGAAGGCCACCGGGGCGATGGCGTCGGCATGCGCGTCGGCCGGCAGCAGCGCGCGGGCGACCAGCCGGCCACGCCGCTCCAGTCCGTCGATCTGCCGACGCAGGTTGGCCGCCGCCTCGGCATCGATCACCGGCCCCAGGTCGCTGGACAGGCGCGACGGATCGCCCACCTGCAGCAGGCCGATGGCCCCGGCCAGCATCTTCAGCACGCCGTCGGCGATGTCGTCCTGCAGGCACAGCACGCGCAGCGCCGAGCAGCGCTGGCCGGCGCTGCGGAAGGTGCTCTGCACCACCGCATCGACCACCTGCTCGGGCAGCGCGGTGGAATCGACGATCATCGCGTTCAGCCCGCCGGTCTCGGCGATCAGCGGCACGATCGGGCCGTCCTTGTCCGCCAGCGCACGGGAAATCCCCTTGGCCACCGCGGTCGAGCCGGTGAAGGCCACGCCGGCGATGGCCGGATGCGCCACCAGCGCCGCGCCGGTCTCGCCGTCGCCATACACGCCGGCCAGCACGTCCTGCGGCACGCCGCATTCGTGCAGCAGCGCGATCATCGCCGCGGCGACCGCCGGGGTCTGCTCGGCCGGCTTGGCCGCCACCGCGTTGCCGGTGACCAGCGCCGCCACCACCTGGCCGGTGAAGATCGCCAGCGGGAAGTTCCACGGCGAGATGCAGGCCCACACGCCGCGCCCGCCCAGGGCATAGGTGTTGCGCTCGCCGGTGACGCCGGGCAGCACCTGCGGCGCCATCACCGCGCGCGCCTGCTGGGCGTAGTAGCGGCAGAAATCGGCGGCCTCGCGCACCTCGGAGACGGCATCGCCCCAGGTGCGGCGGCCTTCATGGACGATGCGCGCGCACCACTGCGGCAGGTCGCGTTCCAGCGCATCGGCGGCCCGCTCCAGTGCCGCGGCGCGGGTTTCCACCGGCTCGGCGTTCCAGCGCCTGTGGCCGGCCGCCAGGGTGCGGACGATGCCGTCAATATTCGCCGCGGCGGTGGTGGCCGGCGCGGACAGGCGGCCCTGCGGCCAGGCATCGAGCAGCGCCTGGGCCATCGGCTCGCAGGTCGGGTCGAGGCCGGCGGTGTTGCGGCGGGCGCCCCGGCGATCCCCGGCAAAGATGTCCAGCGGCAGCGTCACCCCGCTTTCCGGCGCGCGCCACAGCGGCGAGAGCACCAGTTCGCGCGGCGGGATGGCGCTATCGGCCAACTGGTGCACGAACGAGGAATTGGCGCCGTTCTCCAGCAGCCGGCGCACCAGGTAGGCCAGCAGGTCCTTGTGCGGGCCCACCGGCGCATACACGCGCAGGCCCACGTCCGGGTACTGCGCATGCACCTCGGCGTGCACGCCCTCGCCCATGCCGTGCAGGCGCTGCAGCTCGAACGGCACCCCGGCCTGGCGCGCCATCGCCAGCACCGCGGCGATGGTGCCGGCGTTGTGGCCGGCGAACTGCGGGTAGATCGCATCCGGTGCAGCCAGCATCGCCCTGGCGCAGGCCAGGTAGGAGGCGTCGGTGTGGTGCTTGTGGCTGAACACCGGGAACGCCGGCATGCCCAGCTCCTGGGCGCGCTTGATCTCGTAGTCCCAGTAGGCGCCCTTGACCAGGCGCACCATGAAGCGCACGCCCAGCTCGCGGGCGATGCGCACGATCTCGCCGACCGTCTCCAGGGTGCGGGTCTGGTAGGCCTGGATCGCCAGGCCGAAGCCCTGCCAGCGCGGATGGCTGGCGGCCAGCTGCCGCGCCACCGCCTCGAACACGTCCAGCGAGATCTCCAGCCGCTCGCTCTCCTCCGCGTCGATGGTGAGGTTGAGGTCGGCATCGGCGGAAGCGCGGGCCAGCTCCAGCACCCGTGGCACCAGCACGTCCATCACGTGCTCGCGCTGCAGCGCCTCGTAGCGGGCGTCGATGGCCGAGAGCTTGATCGAGATGCCATCCACCTCCTCCACCGGCTCGCCGGGTCCGCGCGCGGCCGCCAGGGTGGCGATGGCATGGTGGTACTTGCGCATGTATTCCAGCGCATCGGCGTCGGTGCGCGCGCCCTCGCCGAGCATGTCATAGGAAAAGCGCAGGCCGCGGCGGGTCTTGCGCTGCTTGCGGGCGTCGTCCAGCGCCTCGTCCAGGGTCTCGCCCATGACGAACTGCCGGCCCATCAGCTGCACCGCGCGCACGGTGGCCGCGACCACCGCCTTGGCGCCGACCTTGGCGAAGAAGCCGGTCTTCTGGCCGTCCTCGCCGAGCATCTTCTTGGACAGCGCGATGGCCTGGGTGGACAGCGTGGCCAGCCACGACTGCGAGGCGCCGGAGAAGTCGGCGCGCGAGAGCTGGTCGGCGGTCAGCACCATCGCCGTCTCGGCATCGGGCACGCGCAGCAGCGCCTCGGCCAGCCGCATCAGCGCCAGGCCCTCGGCGGTGGACAGCGGGAACTCGCGCAGCAGGCTCTCCATCGCCCACGACGACGGCTTGGCGCCGCGCACGCGCTCGATCCAGCCGACCGCATCGGCGCTGGCTGCCTCCCAGTCCAGGCCCTGCAGGCGCTGCAGCAACGATTCGAGCACCTCGGCTTCCGGCCGGTACGGACTGGGCAACCGCATATCTGACCACCTGTTGTTGGATCGACTGGAGATACGGCATCTTGATCTCGATCAAGCCGCATTTTTCTCCATTGAACGCCCTATCATTGGAGGATGAATCTGCCGCCGCCCGAGCTCGACCGCACCGACCGAAGAATCCTCGCTCTGCTGCAGAAGGACGGGCGCATCACCAACGTCAGGCTGGCCGAACTGGTGCACCTGTCGCCCACCGCCACCCTGGAGCGGGTGCGGCGGCTGACCAGCGAGGGCTACATCCTGGGCTACCGCGCGCGGCTGGACCCGCACAAGCTCGGCGCCTCGATGCTGGTGTTCGTGGAGATCCTGCTGGACCGCACCACACCCAACATCTTCGAGCAGTTCAAGGCGGCGGTGAAGGACCAGCCGGAGGTGATGGAGTGCCACCTGGTGGCCGGCGGCTTCGACTACCTGCTCAAGCTGCGGGTGGCCGACATGGAGGACTACCGGCGCGTGGCCGGGAGGGTGCTGTGGCAGCTGCCGGGCGTGCGCGAGACCCGCACCTACGCGGTGATGGAGGAGATCAAGAACAGCGCCGACATCCACCTGGGGGTGTGACGCTCCATGGGAACGGCGTGAGCCGCGATGGCTTTGCCGGGAAGCCCCATCGCGGCTCACGCTGTTCCCACGGGTTCTAGGGCGTGCGATACAGCGTGTAGCAGGTCTCCCGGGTACGGCCCTGCCGATACGGCGTCCAGCCGGCCGGCAGCGCCGCCGGTTCGGCGGGCGCCTCGACATAGACCCAGGCGCCCGGCGCCAGATGCGGCACCAGGGCCGGCAGCGCCGCGGGCAGCAGGCCGGCGGCGAACGGCGGATCGAGGAAGGCGATGTCGAAGGCGGCGGCAGGCGCGCCGGGCAACCAGGCCAACGCATCGCCCTGCACCACCTCGACCTGGGCGGTCGCGTCCAGCTTGCCCACCGCCTCGCGCAGCCGCGCCGCCTGGCCGGGATCACGCTCCACCAGCACCGCCCCGGCGGCACCGCGCGAGACCGCCTCCAGTCCGAGCACGCCGCTGCCGGCGAACAGGTCCAGCACCCGCGCGCCCGGCAGCTTCGGCATCAGCCAGTTGAACAGGGTCTCGCGCACGCGGTCGCCGGTCGGCCGCAGCCCCGGCAGGTCGGCGACCGGCAGGCGGGTGTTGCGCCAGCGCCCGCCGATGATGCGCACCTGGCCCGCGGCCGCCGGCTTCGCCCTGCCCTGCGGCCTCATGCGTGGCACCGGCGGACGTGAAGCGGACAGGCAGGGCAAGACAACGGGACGGGCATGCGGGCAACGGCCTTCGGAGAGGCCGGAATGATAGCCCGGTGCCGCGGATGTCCCGCCCGCGCCGCCGCCGCGGCTTGAAATGAGCGGTATTTGCCCACACCCCGGAGCCAGCTGCCGCGAAGCGACTCGCGGCCTTTCAAATCACGGAGCACGCCGACGATGACTGTGGAAACCCAGAAACAGACCCTTGGATTCCAGACCGAGGTGAAGCAGCTGCTGCAGCTGATGATCCATTCGCTGTACTCGAACAAGGAGATCTTCCTGCGCGAGCTGGTCTCCAATGCCGCCGACGCGGCCGACAAGCTGCGCTTCGAGGCGCTGGTCAAGCCGGAGCTGCTTGAGAACGACAGCGATCTGCGCATCCGCATCGAGTTCGACAAGGACGCCCATACCGTCACCATCGACGACAACGGCATCGGCATGAGCCGCGAGGAGGCCGTCGCCCATCTCGGCACCATCGCCAAGTCCGGCACCGCCGACTTCTTCGCGCACCTGTCCGGCGACCAGAAGAAGGACTCGCACCTGATCGGCCAGTTCGGCGTCGGCTTCTACAGCGCCTTCATCGTCGCCGACCAGGTGGACGTGTACAGCCGTCGCGCCGGGCTGCCGGCCGAGCAGGGCGTGCACTGGTCCAGCCGCGGCGAGGGCGAGTTCGAGGTCGAGACGGTGGACAAGCCGCAGCGCGGCACCCGCATCGTGCTGCACCTCAAGGACGGCGAGCAGGACTACGCCGACGGCTGGAAGCTGCGCGGCATCGTCAAGAAGTACTCCGACCACATCGCCCTGCCGATCCAGATGCCGGCCGAGCGCCATGGCGAGGACGACAAGAAGGACGAAGCCGCCGCTCCGGAGTGGGAGACCATCAACCGCGCCAGCGCGCTGTGGACCCGTCCCAAGGCCGAGATCAAGGACGAGGAATACCAGGAGTTCTACAAGCACATCGCCCACGATTTCAGCAACCCGCTGGCGTGGAGCCACAACAAGGTCGAGGGCAAGCTGGAGTACACCTCGTTGCTGTTCGTGCCGGCGCGCGCGCCGTTCGACCTGTACCAGCGCGACGCCGCGCGCGGGCTGAAGCTGTACGTGCAGCGCGTCTTCATCATGGACCAGGCCGACCAGTTCCTGCCGCTGTACCTGCGCTTCATCAAGGGCGTGGTGGACTCGGCCGACCTCTCGCTCAACGTCTCGCGCGAGATCCTGCAGTCCGGCCCGGTGATCGACTCGATGAAGTCGGCGCTGACCCGGCGCTCGCTGGACATGCTGGAGAAGCTGGCCAAGGACAAGCCGGAGGACTACGCCACGTTCTGGGGCAACTTCGGCCAGGTGCTGAAGGAAGGCCCGGCCGAGGACTACGCCAACCGCGAGAAGGTCGCCGGCCTGCTGCGCTTCGCCTCCACCCACGGCAGCGACGGCGCGCAGGACGTGGCGCTGGCCGACTACGTGGCCCGGATGAAGGAAGGCCAGGACAAGATCTACTACCTGACCGGCGAGAGCTACGCGCAGATCAAGGACAGCCCGCACCTGGAGGTGTTCCGCAAGAAGGGCATCGAGGTGCTGCTGCTGACCGACCGCATCGACGAATGGCTGATGGGCTACCTGACCGAATTCGACGGCAAGGGCTTCGTCGACGTCGCCCGCGGCGACCTGGACCTGGGCAAGCTGGACTCGGAAGAGGACAAGAAGGCGCAGGAGGAGACCGCCAAGGCCAAGGAAGGGCTGGCCAGCCGCATCAAGGCGGTGCTCGGCGACGACGTGTCCGAGGTGCGCGTGTCGCACCGCCTGACCGATTCGCCGGCGATCCTGGCCATCGGCCAGGGCGACCTGGGCGTGCAGATGCGGCAGATCCTGGAAGCCAGCGGGCAGAAGGTGCCCGAGAGCAAGCCGGTGTTCGAGTTCAACCCGACCCACCCGCTGATCGAGAAGCTCGACGCCGAGGCCGACGGCGGCCGCTTCGAGGAACTGGCGCGGGTGCTGTTCGACCAGGCTGCGCTGGCCGCCGGCGACAGCCTCAAGGACCCGGCCGGCTACGTGAAGCGGCTCAACAAGCTGCTGCTGGAGCTGTCGGCCTGAGTCTCTCCGCCAGCTGACATCGAGAAAAGCCCGGACCCTGGTCCGGGCTTTTTCGTTCCGACCGCGCATTCATCGTCGCGTCCCGGTGCCGGAGCGCGATTTCGCCGGCGGATTTGATCTGGATCACCGCCACCGTCATGCCCTCCCGCTAACCTGCGCTCGAAGCCGCGGAACGTCGCGACATCGCGACCCGCGCCGAAATCCTATCCCCCCAGGAGAAGCTCAATGAGCCAGAAAGTCGCAGTCGTCACCGGTGCCGGTCAGGGCATCGGTTTCGCCATCGCCCAGCGCCTGTCCAAGGATGGCTTCGCCGTCGCGGTCGTCGACTACAACCCCGACACCGCCAAGCAGGCCGCGGCCGCACTGGAGAAGGCCGGCGGCAAGGCCATCGTGCTGGTCGCCGACGTGTCCAAGCGCGACCAGGTGTTCGCCGCGGTGGAGGAAGCCCGGAAGCAGCTCGGCGACCTGAACGTCATCGTCAACAACGCCGGCGTCGCCCCGACCACGCCGATCGAGGAGATCGACGAGGCGGTCATCGACCGCGTGTTCGCGATCAACTACAAGGGCGTGGTCTGGGGCATCCAGGCCGCGGTGGCCGCGTTCAAGGCCCAGGGCCACGGCGGCAAGATCATCAACGGCTGCTCGCAGGCCGGGCACGTGGGCAACCCCAACCTCGCGGTGTACTCGTCCAGCAAGTTCGCCGTGCGTGGCCTGACCCAGACCGCCGCGCGCGACCTGGCGCCGCTGGGCATCACCGTCAACGCCTACTGCCCCGGCATCGTCAAGACGCCGATGTGGGCCGAGATCGACAAGCAGATCTCCGAGGCGGCCGGCAAGCCGCTGGGCTACGGCACCGCCGAGTTCGCCAAGCGCATCACCTTGGGCCGCCTGTCCGAGCCCGAGGACGTGGCCGCCTGCGTGTCCTACCTGGCCGGCCCGGACTCGGACTACATGACCGGGCAATCGCTGCTGATCGACGGTGGCATGGTGTTCAACTGACCGCATCCCTCCCTGCGGTCGTTGTCCGCATGGCCGGTCCCCTGGGATCGGCCATGTTTTTCCGGCGGTGAGCGCGTGCCGCCCTCAAGAGGCGTAAAGGCGGCCGGTGTTAGCATTCAGGCCCTTCCGCCAATCCGCGTCCTGCATGGTCAGCTTCTTCCGCCGCAAGAAACCCGATTCCTCCCAGGCCCCGGCCAAGCGTGGATTCACCGCAGAGGAACTGGCCGCGGCGTTCCCGCAGGCACCGGCCGGCGAAGGCGCGGCGGTCGGGCATGGCGAATCGGAGGTGGCATCCGCGGAAGCCGGCGCTGCCGTCGAGGCGCCTGTCCAGGCGCCCACCACTGAACCGACACCGCCGCCTGCCGAGGCCGTCGTATCGACTGCCACGGAAGCGACCGTGCCCCCGCATCCGCCTGGCGAGACGCCCGCGGCACGGGAAGACGTATCTGCCGAACCCGATGCCTTCGGCTTCACCGAAAAGCCCGCCGCCCCGGCCGGCAAGCCGGGCTGGCGCGACCGCCTGCGCAACAGCATGTTCGCGCGCAGCTTCGGCGGCCTGTTCTCGCGCAATCCCAAGCTCGACAACGACCTGCTCGACGAGATCGAGACCGCGCTGATCACCGCCGATGTCGGCGTCTCGGCCACTACCGAACTGGTGGAAAACCTGCGCAAGCGGATGAAGGCGCGCGAGTTCGCCGATGCCAATGCCCTGCTGGGCGCGCTGCGCGCCGACCTGATCGCGATCCTGCAGCCGGTGGCAAGGCCGCTGGTCATCGACCGCGCCGCCAGGCCCTTCGTGGTACTCACCGTCGGCGTCAATGGCGTCGGCAAGACCACCACCATCGGCAAGCTCGCCAAGCGCTTCAAGGACGAGGGCCACAGCCTGATGCTGGCCGCCGGCGACACCTTCCGCGCCGCCGCGGTGGCGCAGCTGCAGGCCTGGGGCCAGCGCAACGGCGTGACGGTGGTCGCGCAGGGGCAGAACGCCGATGCCGCCTCGGTTGCCTTCGACGCGCTGCAGGCCGCCAAGGCGCGCGGCACCGAGGTGCTGATCGCCGACACCGCCGGCCGCCTGCACACCCAGACCGGGCTGATGAACGAGCTCGGCAAGATCCGCCGCGTGCTAGGCAAGATCGACCCGGCCGCGCCGCACGAGGTGCTGATGGTGATCGACGGCACCACCGGGCAGAACGCCCTGTCGCAGCTGCGCCAGTTCCACGCCGTGGTCGGCGTCACCGGGCTGGTGGTGACCAAGCTCGACGGCACCGCCAAGGGCGGCGTGGTGTTCGCGCTGGCGCGCGAGTTCGGCATCCCGATCCGCTACGCAGGCATCGGCGAGCGTCCGGAGGACCTGCGCGTGTTCGATCCGGAAGCCTTCGTCGATGCGCTGCTGCCCGAGGCGCTGGGCGCCTGAC
>JAFADB010000188.1 GCA_023425225.1 Pseudomonadota bacterium | reverse complement strand
TGCGCGTCACACGAGGAAAGGCCACGACCGCCACGGCGAACACATCGCCATGCGCAAGGATGGGATTGGGGATTGGCGAAGCTTCTTCCGCTTCCCCGACTCCGTCTCGCGGGAGTCAGTTCACGATCTCCGCGGCCGGTATCGCGACGCCCAGCTACAGCCTTCCGTTTGGCTCAGCCCCCGCGCTGCACATGACGGCAATAGCAGCCAGTCGCGCTTGACCTGCCATGGGCCGACCCCTCGGCAGCGGTGAAACACTGGGGCAACGTCCGCGCCGCCGCCACCGCATCGCGTCGCCTGAGTCAGCGCCGCGGGACCCGGCTCAACCTGCCGGAGGAGGATCCCACTCCAGGATGCTTCACTGCGCCGGACAGGCCGCGTCCTTGCCGGCCAGTCCCGCGCAGATGCGCCTGCGGCAATCGATGCCCTTGAGCGTGTTGGCCGCCGGGCAGCGCCGCAGCTGCGCCTGCACGCTGGAATCGGAGGTCGAGGCGGCACTGCGGCGATTCATCGAATCGAACACCGCATCGCTCTCGGCACGCTCGCGGCGGTCGCGGGCCTGGATCTCGGCGACCAGCACGTCCATCGATTCGTGCTGCTGTGGCGCGGCCGCGGTGTCCTTCTGCTTGATGATGCCGAGCAGGGTCGACAGCAGGTCCGCCTCCTCGACCTTGTCCGCGGTGGCGCGGCGCGCCGAGGATGGGCGCGCGGTCGCCTTGCGGGGGGCGGAGGCGGCGGCCTCGCTGCGCGTGTCCGCGGTCGCCGCCGCGGCATTGCCAGCGTCGGCGGCAGGAATCGCCGACGTGGCCGGGGATGCGCCGGCGCCTGCGTAAGGCTGCGGATCATCCACTATCATGGCCGCCCCCCGTGCCGGTTCGTCCGGCGTGATCGCCGGCTCGGCCGGCAGGGGCGCGAAAGGAGAAACGGCCGCGGACGGTTCGCTGTCCCGGCCGGACGTCGCACGGAACACCGCCAGGGAGGCCACCAGCAATGTCGTCAGCAACGCTGCCGCGATCAGCCATTTCCAGGGCCAGGGCCGTTGGCGCACGGTTGCCGCGCCGCGTTCCGCGGCCGGCGTGGCGCGGCTGCTGCGGCCTTCCATGTCGGCCAGGATGCGATGCGCGCCGGAAGCCGGCGCGGCAGGCTGGCCGGATACCAGCGTGGGGCGATACGTGCGGGAACTGCTCAAGGTCGGCCTCCTGCCTGGGACCTGCGGATGCAGGACCTGTCCTGCCCGCGATTCTAGTGGCTGACCCTGGGCCGTCAACACGATGCAATGGCGGGGGTCTGCCGTGCTGCTGATCGTGGCGGGCGGGCTGTTCCTGCTGGTTTTCTCGATGTCGTGCTGGCTGCTGCTGTTCCCGGACACCGGTCAGCGGGTCGTACGACGGCTGGCGGAACTGGGCCGGCGCTGGCGCGCACGCGTGGCGCCTGCCGGTCGCGGCGCGTTGCGGCGTCCGCTGCGCGCGGCGGCGCAGACCCAGGCGCTGGCGCGGGAAACGCGCGGATTCGTGGCACGTCACCGCTGGGTGTTGGTGTGCGCGCTCGCGCTGCTGGTGCTGCCGCCGCTGCTGATCCTGGTCGCTCGGCGCAATGTCGCGCTGGAGGATTTCCAGGCCGCGGACCTGTCCGAGTCGGGCACGATGATCGCGCAGATGCTGCGCGGCGAGCGCCTGGTGCCGCCACCGCCGCCGCCGCCGGCGGTGTTCACCACCGAGGAGATCCTGCGGCTGCGGCCGGAGATCGCCCATGCCGACCGTCGCTGGGAGCGCATCGATGCGCGCCTGCAGCAGCAGGTGCTGGCGATCTACGAGATCATGCGCCGCCACGGCTACCAGATGGTGCTGGTGGAGGGATACCGCAGTCCGGAACGCCAGGCCGAGTTGATGGGCGCCGGCCAGGCCACCCGCGCGGGCGCCTGGCAGAGCTGCCACCAGTACGGCCTGGCGGTGGACAGCGCGCCGATGCGCGACGGCCGCCTGCAATGGGACATGTCCGATCCCTGGACGCGCCGGGCGTACTTCCTGTACGGCGAGCTGGCGCAGCAGGCCGGCCTGGAATGGGGCGGCAGCTGGCGCAGCATCAAGGACTACGTGCATGTCGAAGACGCTCCGGGTTGCCGCGACGCCCGCGCCATCCGCCGGGCACAGGCCGGTTGAACATGTGGCGTCGGGCGAGGAACGCCATCGGGCCGCATCTCCTGCTATCTTGATAGGACAGGGACAGGTATGGCGGTCGGTCGGGACGACGGCGGCGCCAGTGGAAAGTCGAGGAGTGAAAAGGATGTCACGACCCTTCATCGTCGTTGGTGATCCGCTGGATCACGGCGGCCGCGTCGTCAGCGGTTCCGGCCAGAGCGACATCGCCGGCAAGCCCGTCGCCCGTGTCGGCGACAAGGTGGTGTGCAGCAAGCACGGATCCACCGAGATCGTGTCCGGCGACGCCACCGTCGTCATCGACGGCCGGCCGGTCGCGCGGCATGGCGACAAGACCGCGTGCGGGGGCACGCTCGTCTCATCCCAGGTCCATGCATTCGTGGACCACGGTGGTGGTGCCGCTGCTGCCCGCGGCAATGGCTTGGCGCGTAACGAATCCTCTGCCATGTCCACGACCGCCATGGGCGCAAGCGCGGCTGCGGTCATCGCGGGTCAGGCTGCATACGACGAGGCATTCATCCTTGTATCGGAGCTGACCGGGAGGCCCCTGGCGAATCGGCAATATCGCATCCTCCGCGAGGATGGCCGGATCGAGACAGGCATGACGGATAGCCAGGGAGCAACCCATGTCATCGCGACGGATGCCCCGCAACTGCTGAGTGTCGAACTGCTGGAGGAGAAGGCCGCATGAATGCAGGAGCGGTCCTCGTCGGACAGGCCACTACGACACCTGCATCGCAGAGGGAGCGCAAGACCCTGAGCGTCGGGTCGTATGTGGATGAAGACGGCTATGTTCAGAATGCCGGCTTCGCCCTCAGGAAAATTGCGGCTTTGGAGAAAGGTGGAATGGATGGACCTGTTGCCATCGTGCTTCACCGTACGGATTCGTCCAATCTGCAATCGCCGTTGCAGTCCTTCGAAAAGGGCATAGGCACGCATTTCATCGTCGACAAGGATGGAACGGTCTACCAGACGGCTAGTCTGTTGAAAAGAACCCACCATGTTGGAAGGATCAAGTCGCGCTGCATGGACAGCGGTAGCTGTTCGGCCGAAGAGTCGAAGCTGATCAGGTCGTGGGGGTGGGCACCCGGCAAGGTGCATGACCATGAAAAAAAGAAATCCTATCCTGAGCGCTATCCGATGAACGCGGACAGTGTCGGGATAGAGGTGGTTGCCGACCATGACGGCTCCCGGTGGGAAGCTCCGACGTCAGCGCAATCGCAGGCGATTGCAGCGGTTGTCACCATCCTCAAGGCGGAATACGGAATCACGGACGACGATATCTATGAGCACGACAAGATTTCCTACAAGACAGCCGGCGAAGGCGCCGGCCTTTACGATGTTGCTCCTGTCGAGCCTGCTTCCCGCGTGCGGCCCAGTGGTTCTGTCCCATGAGGGGAAAGGTATCGGGCGAGTCGAGATCGAAGCGGCCAGTTTCAGCGGGCGTGACGGCGATCCCCTGTACAAGGCCTGCCAAGACTGGTCCATGACCGAGGCGGATGTCAGGCGCTTCTTCAGTCTCAGCACGCCTTACGAAGACAATCCATACAGCGAGTTCTATCAGTTGCCGTGCTCGATCTCCGGCAGGATCGAGGTCGATGGACAGGTATGGGATTACGAGATCAACGCAGGCGGCGTTGGCAAATGGACGGGCAAAGGGAAATCACGCTATTGGGGGTGTGCGGCGAAGGAATGCGCATCGCTGCTCCTGTTGCCTACTGACTCCATGACTGGCGAGTAGGCGGAGGGAGCGGAAGTTGGCCATATCAGGCGCTATGCGTGGGCTGCTCGGAGCGACACTCGTGGTGGGCGCGAGCTGGGCGAGCGCGATCTTCTACTGGCGCAGCAGCGGCGCATCCCCCAACGGCTGGGACCTGCTGACCTGGCTCGGCATCGTGCCGGCCGGCGTGCTGGGCGGCGGCTGGATGCTGCGCAGCGGCTGGCGGCGGCTGGCGCAGGCCGGTGCCGAGCGCCTGCAGCGCCAGGACGAAGACGTCCAGCCGCCGGTGGCGGTGGCCGAAGCGGCCGAGCCGCCGCCAGGCCTTCAGGCCAGTGCCGCAGTCATCCATGCGACGGCGGTCAACCTCGCCTGCGGCAGCGACGCCGGGCAACTGGCCACGGGGCATACCGAACTCGCCCGTCCCGGGCTGCATCCGCGCCTGCGCGATCGCGACGGCCTGCCGGTGTTGTCCGCGCATGTGCCCGACCTCGATACCGCGGTGGTGCGCGATTGGCTGGAACGCCGCCAGCAGGCATCGGCCTTCGGCGAGGCGCCGCTGCGCGCGCTGGCGCTGCTGCAGCCGGTGGCCGAGGAACTGCTGCTGCAGGCGTTGGCGCAATTGCCGGCGCCGCGCGAGCGTCCCGGCGAGGTGGTGGCCGGGCTGCGCCGGCAGCAGGAAGGTCTCGCCGGCGGACGCCTCGACGTCGCCGTGCTGCTGCCCGGCGACTGGAACGGCGCGATGCAGCGCAGCGCCGCGGCGATCGTCTCGGACTGGGCGGCGGAACTGGGCCTGCCGGCCGGGCAGGTCCAGGTCGAGGCGCTGCCTGTTCGCGGCAGCGGCGATGCCTGGCGGTGGCTGCAACGCCTGCTGCGGCAGGAACCGGACCAGGACCGATGGCAACTGCTGCTCGCGGCCGGCTCGCTGATCGACGCGACCTGGATCGAGCGCCTGCAGATGCGCGGCGCCCTGGCCGATCGCCAGCATCCGGACGGCACGCTGCCCGGCGAGGGCGCCGCCGGCGTGCTGCTGACGCAGGTCCGTGGCGACGAAGCCGAGGGCGTGGTGCTGCAACCGCCGATGCTGGCGACCCTGGAAAGCGCACCCGCCAGCGAACGCGCGCGCGCGCGCCGCAGCACGGAACTGCTGCAGGCCGCCATGCAGGCCGCCGGCGTGGACGCCGGGCAGGTGGACTGGGTGGTGAGCGATGCCGACCAGCGCGCCGACCGCGCCGCCGAGGCCTGCGCCGCCGCGGTGGCCGCCTGCCCGGAACTGGACAGCTACCGGCAGTGCTTCGCCTGCGGTGCCGTGGCCGGCACGGTCGTGCCGGTCGTCGCCCTCGCCACGCTGGCACTGGCTGCCGCCCACGCCAGTTACAGCGACCGCGCCGCGCTGGTGCTGGGCGTGGACGAGCCGGACCTGCGCGTGGCCGCGGTCGTCGCCCCGTATGCGCTGCTTTCCAGCGGCACGCCCTCCCACGGCGCAGCGGCCGGGCCCGGCCCGGCCGGTGGCGCCCAGAACATCCCAACTTAGAGCATCCGAACAGGACGTGATGGTGAGCAATCTCAGGTACTACCTCAGCGACTACCGCCTGTGGATGATCCTTGGCCTGGTGGTGGCCGCCGGCGTGGGCTACTTCGGCCAGGACGGCCTGCGCGAGATCGGCGTGTGGGCCGCGATCGTGCTGGCCATCGCGCTGGGGGTGGCCCTGCTGGTCTGGCTGGTGCGACGCTGGCTGGCGCGGCGTGCCGCGCGCGGCCTGGATGCGATGGTGCAGGAGCAGGCCGATCATGCCGTGGCCACCGCACAGGGCGGCAACCGCGGCGATACCGAAGCGCTGCGCACGCGCATGCTCGAGGCGGTCAAGGCGATCAAGTCCTCGCGGATCGGCATGCTCAAGGGCAATGCCGCGCTGTACGAACTGCCCTGGTACGTGATCATTGGCAACCCGGCCGCCGGCAAGAGCACGGCCATCCTCAACTCGGGCCTGCAGTTCCCGTTCGAGGACGCGCGCGGCAATGTGGTGCAGGGCATCGGCGGCACCCGCAACTGCGACTGGTACTTCACCACCCAGGGCATCGTGCTCGACACGGCGGGGCGCTACTCGGTCAGCGTCGAGGACCGCTTCGAGTGGCTGACCTTCCTCGGCCTGCTCAAGAAGCACCGCCCACGCGCGCCGATCAACGGCATCATCATCGCCGCCAGCATCGCCGAGCTGTCCGGCAGCAAGCCCGAGTTCGCGATGGAGCTGGCCAAGAACCTGCGCCAGCGCGTGCAGGAGATCGCCGAGCGGCTGGAGGTGTTCGCGCCGATCTACGTGGTGTTCACCAAGGCCGATCTGATCGCCGGCTTCTCCGAGTTCTTCCAGCACCTGGACCCGGGCGAACGCGAGGGCGTGTGGGGCGCGACGCTGCCGTTCGACCCGCATGCGCAGACCGATGCGCTGGTCGCCTTCGACCAGCATTTCGACGAACTGGCCGAGGGCGTCAAGGAGATGAGCCTGGCGCACATGGCGATGCTGCGCGGGCGCGAGGTGCCGCCGGGGCTGCTGACGCTGCCGCTGGAATTCGTCGGCATCAAGCCGGCGCTGCGCACCTTCATCGCCACCCTGTTCGAGGAGAACCCGTACCAGTTCAAGCCGGTGTTCCGCGGCTTCTACTTTTCCAGCGCGCTGCAGGAGGGGCAGTCGGTGCATTACGCCTCCGAGCGCGTCGGCCGCCAGTTCGCGCTGCAGGGGCAGCCGCCGCAGGGCGACCGCGTGCCGGAAGGGCGCGACGCCTACTTCCTCCGGGACCTGTTCCGCAAGGTCATCTTCGCCGACAGGCAGCTGGTGCGGCAGTATTCCAGCCCGCGGCAGAACCGCCTGCGCTATGCGGTGTTCCTGGGCGCGGTCGGCGTGCTGGCGGTCGCGCTGGGGCTGTGGAGCTGGTCCTACACCACCAATGCGCGTCTGGTGGACAACGCCACCCGCGACCTGCAGCAGGCGGTGCAGCTGCAGCAGGGCAAGGTGGACCTGAAATCGCGCATCGACGCGCTGCTGCTGCTGCAGGACCGGCTGGCGCAGGTCGAGCGCTACGACCGCCAGGGTGGCATCACCACCCACCTGGGCCTGTACCAGGGCGACAACATCCGCCGCAAGCTGCTGGACGAGTACTTCAAGGGCATGCGCCAGGTCATGGTCGAGCCGACCACCGCGCGGCTGGAGGCATTCCTGTCGCAGGCGGTTTCCGAGCGCGAGCATCTCGGCCAGCCGTCCCAGGCCGCGGCCGGCGGCGCGGCGCAGGCCAGCGTGCTCTACCAGGAGGCCTCGCCCAGCGACACCAACGATGTCTACAACGCGCTCAAGACCTACCTGATGCTGGGCGATCGCAAGCGCGTGGAAGGCGCCCACCTGGCGCAGCAGCTGACGCTGTTCTGGCGCGGCTGGCTCGATGCCAACCGCGGCCAGATGAGCCGCGAGGACATGGCGCGCGCGGCCGAGAAGCTGATGAGCTTCTACGTGGCGCAGTCCGGTGACCGCGACTGGCCGCAGGTGCAGACCAAGGTGGCGCTGGTCAACGACAGCCGCCAGGCGCTGGCGCAGGTGATGAAGGGCCAGCCGGCGATGCAGCGCGTGTTCGCGCAGATCAAGGCGCGCGCCGCCTCGCGCTTCCCCACCGTCACCGTCAACGCGTTGCTGGGCGAGGAGTTCAACCGCGACGCGATCACCGGCAGCTACGCCATCTCCGGCGCGTTCTCGCGCCAGGCCTGGCAGGAATACGTCAAGGACGCCATCGGCGAGGCCGCCAATACCCAGCTCAGCACCCAGGACTGGGTGCTCGACGCCACCGAGCAGAACGACCTGTCGCTGGCCGGCAGCCCCGAGCACATCGCCCGCGAACTGACCACGCTGTACAAGCAGGAATATGCGCAGGAGTGGCGCAAGTTCGCCAAGGGCCTGAGCGTGGCCACGTTCAAGGACTTCGACCAGGCGGTGGCAGCGATGAACCGCCTCGGCGATCCGGCCAACTCGCCGCTGCGCCGGCTGCTGGACAAGCTCACCGAGCAGACGGTGTGGGACAACCCGGCCGCCGATGCGCAGGCGCGGCAGGCCGCCGGCGGCTTCGTCGCCTGGTTCCGCCGTGTCGTGCTGCGTCGCGATCCGGCCGCCGAGCCCGCGACCAAGGTGCCGGTCGGGCCGGTCGGCAAGGCCTTCGACGCGCTGGTGCGGCTGACCGCCAGGCACGACGGCCAGCCCTCGCTGGAGGACGTCTACTTCGACCAGCTGGGCAAGCTGCGCAGCCGGCTCAACGCGATAAGGAACCAGGGCGAGACCGGCATCGGCACCCGCAAGCTGATGCAGGATACCTTCAGCAACGAAGGCTCCGAGCTCAGCGCGGCGCTGGCGCTGGTGGACGAGCAGATGCTCGCCGGCATCGACGATGCCCAGCGCGAGACCTTGCGTCCGTTGCTGCTGCGGCCGTTGACGCAGACCTTCGCCGCGCTGGTCGCGCCCACCGAGCAGGAGATCAACCGGGTGTGGACGGCGCAGGTGTACCAGCCCTTCAGCAACGGCATCGGGCGCCAGTATCCGTTCAACCTGGGCTCGGACGTGGATGCCGCCACCGGCGACATCGCCGCGATCTTCGGTCCCACCGGCAGCATCTCGGCCTTCAACAAGGACGCGCTGGGCACGCTGGTGATCCAGCGAGGCCCGTTGCTGGAAGCGCGCCGCTGGGCCGGGCTGGGCATCACCCTGTCCAACCCGCTGGTGGCCAACTACGGCAACTGGGTCAGCGGCCAGGCGGGCCAGTCGCAGGACTCGACCATCTTCGAGATCCTGCCCGCGCCGGCCACCGGCGCGGTCGAGTACACCGTCGAGATCGACGGGCAGGTGCTGCGCTACCGCAACACCACGCCGCAGTGGACGACCATGCAGTATCCCAACCCCGGCGCGGTGCCGGGCGCGCGCATCACCGCGGTGGCCAGCGACGGGCGCACGGTGGAGGTCTTTGCCGCCTCCGGCTCCAATGCCTTCACCCGCATGATGGAAAGCGGCGAGTACGAGGGCGAGCGCGGGGTGGTGTGGAAGCGCGACGGCATCGCGGTGCCGGTGGAGATGCGCATCGTCAGGCGCGCCGGCACCGCCAGCGAGGGCAGTGCCTGGCAGAAGGGACTGCAGCTGCCGGCCACCGTGGCGGGCACCCCGGCGGCCGCGCCGGAACCGAACGCGGCCACCGCGGCCGCAGCGAAGCAAGGAGGCGACGAATGAGCCGCGAGGTCAACGCAGCGGTCTGCTACTTCGGCAAGATCCCCACCCGCGGCGATTTCGTGCGCGCCTCGGACAACCACCAGTTGCTGGCGTGGCTGGACCGCTGGGCCGGCGCCGGGGTCGAGGCGCTGAGCCAGAACCTGAACTGGAAGCGCATCTACGACGAGGCTCCGGACGTGCACTACGCGTTCCTGGGCTCGCGCAGCAAGGTGGTGCTGTGCGGCCACCTGCTGCCCAGCCGCGATGCCTCGCAGCGGCGCTTCCCGTTCCTGTCGGCGGTGCGCTTCGAGGTGGCCGAGCCGCTGCGCTTCATCGGCCTGAGTCCTCTGGCGATGGCCCGGGTGTGGTCGGGGCTGTCGCGCCAGGCCCGCCAGGCCGCCGGCGACGATACGGCATTGGCGGCGCTGGCCGAGACCCGCTATTCGCTGAGTCCGGACGTGGCCGCCTACCACGCCACCTTCCAGGACTTCCTCGACATCCAGAGCGTCGGCACGCTGCAGGCGCTGCTGGAGGATGCCGGCCACGACCCGCTGCACCTGCGGCAGGTGCTGCCCGCGCTGGGGCTGCTGCTGCAGCCGCTGCTGACCGGCGGCAGCCTGGCGATCGACCGCGCGCTGCTGTTCCCGCTGCCGCGCGATGCGATCTACCGGCCGCTGGTGGCCGCGTTCTGGCTGGACATCGTCGCCGCCTTCCTCGGGCGCGGCGATTTCGAACTGGCGGTACTGGTGCGCGATGCGCCGACACCGCAGCTGCTGGTCGGATTCGGCGGCGCCGATCCGCACGCGCTGCATGCGGCGATGGATCCGCGCCAGGCCGGCGATTTCCTCATCCACATCGCCGATGCCGAATGGGTGGACGAGTACCTGGCCGGCGACTACGCCCTCAACCGGCTGGCGACCCACCTGGAGCGCGACGAGGTCAGCCTGAAGACCGCGCGCGCGCTGTTCGGCGAAACCTTCCTGGGAACATGAGCATGCGACTTCTCTCCTTGGCCGCGACCGTCCTGTGCCTGGCCTGCGCCGTGGCGCCCATCGCCCCGGCACGGGCCCAGTCCCCGTCCCGCGCCGACGAGCGCCCGGTGATCGCCGAGGGCGTGGTGCCCGACGAGGCCACCAAGCAGCGCATCCTCGGCGGCCTGCGCGGGATCTACGGCGCCGCGCGCGTGGTCGACCGGGTGCAGGTGCAGGACATTCCCACCCCGCCCAACTGGGGCGAGTACGTCGCCAACATGCTCGGGCCGGGAATCCAGCGCGTGCATGACGGCAAGCTCGAGGTGAACGGGCAGTCGGTGCGCATCAGCGGGCAGGTGCCCAACGAGGCGCAGCGGCAGCAGGTGCTCAGCGAACTGAGCGTGGCCAGCAACACGTCCTACACCGTGACCAACGGCCTGAAGGTCGGCGGCTCCGAGCAGGACGTGCTCGATGCCACGCTCGCCAACCGCATCATCGAGTTCGAGAGCGGCAGCGCCAGGCTGACGCCCAAGGGCATGGCCATCCTCGACGAGATGGTGGCCAGGATGCGCGAAATGGACGATGTGAAGGTGCAGATCGTCGGCCACACCGACAACGTCGGCCAGCCGCAGTCCAACCTGGCGTTGAGCCAGGCGCGCGCGCAGGCGGTGCGTGCCTACCTGGCGCAGCACGGTATCGCGGCCGCCGGGCTGACCGCGCTGGGCAAGGGAGCCGACGAGCCGGTGGCCGACAACGCCACCGCGGAGGGACGCGCACGCAACCGCCGCATCGAGTTCAAGGTGCTCTGACGGCGGCGGCGCCGAATGGCCGGCTTCCTGCGTAATGCCATGTGGGCAAGTTCCCTTCTCCCGCGTGCGGGGGAAGGTGCCCGAAGGACGGATGGGGGTTGCTTGGAGCATGGGAAAGCAACAGCAAAAGCTTCCCCTTCCGGCGCTGCGCGCCACCTTCCCCCGAAAAGGGGGCCGTGGCCCCGCACGCGGGAGAAGGGGAGGGGGTGAAGGCCCAGGGCCGCACCCCGGATCGACGTCATATGCGGTCCCTTTCGGGGCCCGCGTCGCCCCAGGCGTGAGCTCAGCGGCTCAGGAATAATCCTGGTTCTGCTCCACGTCGAGCATCTCTTCCATCTGGTGCAGCACGCTGTCGTCCTTGATCACGCGCTTGAGCCAGACGTGCAGTGGCATCTCGCCCCAGCGCGCGGCCTTCTCCGCCAGATAGGCCACCGGGCTGTGCGGCTCGGTGCGGCGGAAGAACTCGGCGACTTGGCGCAGTTGCACGAGCGCCTCCTTGCGGGTGGCGGGTGCCTGCGCCGGACCGCGTACGGTACCTGCGGCCGCGGCGGGCACGGCCTCCACGGGTTCGTCGTCGCCGGCCTGCGTCGCCGGGGCGTCCCCCGCGTCCACCAGTAACCCCGCCTCGCGCGCGAAGCGGACGAGCGTGGCCTGCAGGTGCTCCAGCCGCTCGCGCACGGCGCTGAAGCTGGGGCCGTCCAGGCCCAGGCGGGCATCCACCGCATCGCGCAGGCCATCCAGCGCCTGCAGGCACTCGGCCACGCTTTCCAGCCGCGTGCGGTAGAAGTCGTGCGGGGTGTCGCGACGGGCGGCCTCCAGCAGTTCCAGCCCCGGCTGGCCGGGAGCTTCCTCGCCGCTGGCGTGATGGGCGCGCGCGATCTCGAAGGCTTCCAGGCCGTAGCGTCCCTGCGGGGCGGACACGATGGGAATGGCGCGCAGCCATTGCAGGGAATTGCCCAGCAGCCAGCTGATGTTGCCGATGCGCTCTTCCTGGTCGCCGTCCACGGCCACCGGGTGCAGCTGCTCCCAGTAGCGTTCGCACAGCCCGGCGATCAGCCGGTAGCCCTGCGCCAGCCCGGCGAAACCGCCGGTCTGGGCGCCGGCTTCGGCGAACCAGCCGGCCAGGCGCAGGTCCTTGGTGCGGGTGCGCAGCAGCTGCGCGCTTTCGGCCAGGGCGGCCGGCCAGTCGGCGGACTTGATGTCCGTCTGCCACTCGCCCTGTTCCAGGGTGGGATCGTCGAAGCGCCGGAACTCCTGGATCCGGTCGAACTCGATCGAAAAGGAAAGGTCTTCCCCCGCGGGATGGTCATCCGAAACCGGGGCCAGCAGGTCATCCAGATCCAGCATGGCGTTTCTCGTCTTGAGATGGTGCGCGGGCATTCTAGCGTGCTCTCGCGCCCGGTCGGCGGCCTCATCGCGCATGCGTGCACGACGTCACTGTGCGCGCCGCGGATGGCCCGCGGCGACGGCGCCGGCAATGCCGCGTGCGTGCCCGTGCCGGCGGGGGTCTGGCACACTCCCGGGCGCAGGCGCCGGACTTGCGCGGCTGCACCTGTTCGCACATGTACAAGGCTGGCATGAAAGACAACACTTCCCTGCGCCGCGCGCTGGTCACCGGCGGCAGCGGCGACATCGGCGGCGCCATCTGCCGTCGGCTGGCCGGCGACGGCCTGCACGTGATCGTGCACGCGCACGGCAACGTGGCGCGCGCCGAACGCCTGGTGGCGCGGATCCTAGAGGACGGCGGCAGCGCCGAGGCGGTGGCGTTCGATGTCGCCGATGACGATGCCAGCCAGGCCGCCATCGAGACCCTGCTGCAGGCCGGGCCGGTGCAGGTGGTGGTCAACAACGCCGGCATCCACGACGACGCGCCGCTGGCCGGGATGACGCAGGCGCAGTGGCGCCGCGTCATCGACGTCTCGCTGCACGGTTTCTTCAACGTCACCCAGCCGCTGCTGTTGCCGATGGCGCGCACGCGCTGGGGCCGGGTGGTGAGCGTGTCCTCGGTGGCGGCGGTGCTCGGCAACCGCGGCCAGGCCAACTACGCCGCGGCCAAATCCGCGCTGCATGGCGCCACCCGCTCGCTGGCGCGGGAGATGGCCAGCCGCGGCATCACCGCCAATGTGGTCGCGCCCGGGGTGATCCAGGGGGCGATGACGGAAGGGCAGTTCCCGCCGGAAACGCTCAAGCAGCTCGTCCCCGCCGGCCGTGCCGGCACGCCCGAGGACGTCGCCGCGCTGGTGGCGTTCCTGTGCTCGGACGATGCCGGCTACGTCAACGGCCAGGTGATCGGCGTCAACGGCGGTATGGGGTAGGAGGTTCCCTGATCGGGTACCCGCGGAATCGGCGCGTATGCGCAGTCGCGAGTCAGCAGGCTTTTGCGTGATCCGGACGAAAGTCGCTGGGTCCCCGCTTTCGCGGGGACGACGTTTCATTGTTCAGCGCGTGGACGCGCCAGTGCGGCTGATGGTTGCTTGCTGGCGGCGGCTCGCTGCCGCGTTCCCCCGAGGGTAGTGCGCCCGTGCGGAGGCGATGGCGATCCGGTTTCCCGATCCGTCGCCACGCTGCGTGCCCTTACGGCACCGCCTTCGCATCCGCTGCATCGCCGCTGCCGGCGACGGCCGGCTTGCGGCCGGCGAACAGCGTCAGCAGCGGGCCGGTCATCACCGTGGTCAGGATGGCC
>JAFADB010000106.1 GCA_023425225.1 Pseudomonadota bacterium | reverse complement strand
TCAATGCCACCGATGCAATGAGGACACACACACCATGACGATCGTGACCAACCTGGGCTTCCCGCGCATCGGCGCGCGGCGCGAGCTCAAACGCGCGCTGGAAAGCCACTGGCGCGGCGAGACCGATGCCGCGCAACTGCTCGACACCGCCCGCGAGCTGCGCGCGCGCCACTGGCGCCTGCAGCGCGAGGCCGGCGTGGACCTGCCGCCGAGCAACGACTTCAGCCTGTACGACCAGATGCTCGATGCCGCGTTCCTGTTCGACGCCATCCCCGGGCGCTACCGCGCGCTGGCCGATGCCGATCCGCTGGCCGGCTACTTCGCCATGGCGCGCGGCCACCAGGCCGACGGCGTGGACCTGCACGCGCTGGAGATGACCAAGTGGTTCGACACCAACTACCACTACATCGTCCCCGAGCTGCACGCCGGCCAGCCGTTCGCGCTGCGCGGCGACAAGCCGCTGGCCGAGTTCCTCGAAGCGCGGGCGCTGGGCGTCGCCACCCGGCCGGTGCTGATCGGCCCGGTCACCTTCCTGCTGCTGTCCAAGACCAGCGACGGCAGCGACCGCCTGGCCCTGCTCGAGCGCCTGCTGCCGGTCTACGCCGAACTGCTCGGCAAACTGCACGCGGCCGGCGCCGAATGGGTGCAGATCGACGAGCCGGCGCTGGTGCTGGACCTGGACGAGGCCGCGCGCACGGCCTTCCGCCGCGCCTATGAGTTCCTGGCGCAGGCGGCGCGGCCGAAGCTGCTGCTGGCCACCTACTTCGGCGCGCTCGGCGACAACCTGGAACTGGCCACGGCGCTGCCGGTGGAGGGCCTGCACGTGGACCTGGTGCGCGGGCTGGAACAGCTCGACGCCGTGCTCAAGGCGCTGCCGGCCCGGCGCGTGCTGTCCGCCGGCCTGGTCAACGGCCGCAACATCTGGCGCGCGCCGCTGGACAACGCGCTGACCCTGGCGCGCTACGCGCAGGGCCACGTCGGCGCGGACAACCTGTGGCTGGCGCCGTCGTGCTCGCTGCTGCACGTACCGGTGGACCTGGCGCAGGAGAAGTCGCTGGATCCCGAGCTGCACGGCTGGCTGGCCTTCGCCCGGCAGAAGCTGGGCGAGCTGCGCACCCTGGCCGATGCGCTGGACGGCAAGCCCGAGGCCGAGGCCGCGCTGGAGCAGGCGCGCGCGGCGATCGAGTCGCGCCGGCTGTCGCCGCGGGTGCACCGGGCCGAGGTCGCCCGCCGCCTGGCCGCGCTCGGCCCGGATGCGGCCAGGCGCGCCTCGCCGTATCCGCAGCGCCGCGTCGCCCAGCACGCCGCGCTGAACCTGCCGCTGTACCCGACCACCACGATCGGTTCGTTCCCGCAGACCCACGCGGTGCGCGAGGCACGGGCCAGGAACAGGTCCGGCAAGCTCTCCGACGCCGACTACGCCGCCTTCCTCGAGGCCGAGACCGCGCGCTGCGTGCGCTTCCAGGAGCAGGTCGGGCTGGACGTGCTGGTGCACGGCGAGTTCGAGCGCAACGACATGGTCGAGTACTTCGGCGAGCAGCTCGACGGCTTCGCCTTCACCAGGCTGGGCTGGGTGCAGAGCTACGGCAGCCGCTGCGTCAAGCCGCCGATCATCTACGGCGACGTCGCGCGGCCGGCACCGATGACGGTGCGCTGGTCGCAGTACGCGCAGTCGCTGACCGACAGGCCGATGAAGGGCATGCTGACCGGCCCGGTGACGGTGCTGCAGTGGTCGTTCGTGCGCGACGACCAGGAGCGCGCGCAGACCTGCCGGCAGATCGCGCTGGCGCTGCGCGACGAGGTGCGCGACTTGGAGGCGGCCGGCATCGGCGCCATCCAGATCGACGAGCCGGCCATCCGCGAGGGCCTGCCGCTGCGCCGCGGCGACTGGCAGGCCTACCTGGACTGGGCGGTGGAGAGCTTCCGCATCGCCTCGTGCGGAGTGCGCGATGCCACCCAGATCCACACCCACATGTGCTACTCCGAGTTCAACGACATCATCGAGGCGGTGGCGGCGATGGATGCGGACGTGATCTCGATCGAGACCTCGCGCTCGCGCATGGAACTGCTCGATGCGTTCGTGAAGTTCCGCTACCCCAACGAGATCGGCCCGGGCGTGTACGACATCCATTCCCCGCGCGTGCCCGGCGTGGCCGAGATGGTGGAATTGCTGGAGAAGGCGCGCGACGTGCTCGCGCCCGAGCAGCTGTGGGTCAACCCCGACTGCGGCCTGAAGACCCGCGGCTGGGACGAGACCCGCGCCGCGCTGACGGCGATGGTGGAGGCGGCGCGGATCCTGCGCACGCAACAGGCGCAGGCGGCCTGAACGAGGCGGGCGGGGATGCCGGGAGTTCGCCGGCATTTCCCGCCTGCGCCTATGGGCGCCGTTCCCGACCCGCTTCGGCACGGTGCCGCGCACGCCGCGCGCGGCCAGGATGGCCGCCTTCCGACACGGCTGACTCACTGTCTGGAAAAGTTTCGGCGCTGGGACACATCGAATGCCTGGACCGCAAGGCTCCTGGCCTGCCCAGGCATTCTTGGAATCCGGATCGAGGCTTGCGCGCTGCACCTTGTCCCGTCGGCTCAGCGAAGGCGCACTATCCACTGGAGAAGTTTTCCTGCCTTGTCCGCGAGGGTATGCGGCAACGTTGTTGCGATGTCGCTGGGGCCGACGAGACCTGGATCATGACGTCGGCATCTGTGTACCCGTCGTCCCCGCGCAGGCGGGGACCCAGTGCCTGTGCTTCGCTGGATGGGGCTACAGATAGATCCCGTAGCTGGCTGATTTCGTCGCGGAGGTCCCTGGACAACCGGTCATTTGGCCGCAGAAAGGCGTTTCCGCCTCCGTGCACAGGTGCGTCTGGAGAAACTCCTGATCGTCGCTCCCGCGCAGGCGGGAGCCCATGGACGTTGTCTAAATCTGCGCGAAAGTCCCTGGGTCCCCGCCTGCGCGGGGATGACGAGAACCAAGGTTCGGCGTGCAAGCCTCGATCCCGAGTCACGGCGGGATCCCGGCATGCCGGGAGCTGGACGTTCGAGGCACCCGCTGTCCCTGCGACAAAACTTCCCCAGGCCGTAGTGAGCGACGCCAGGAAGACACCCGTCCCGCCGCCTCAGCCGCGTGGCGGGCGCCCTGGCGCTTCCGCCCCCAGCAGCCCGACCGAGGTGATGCCCTCGACATCGCCGAGGCGGTCGGCCACCTCCAGCAGGCGCTTGCGGCCGAGCGCCGGCGGGCACAGCACCTCGACCACGTCCTCGCGGTCGTCGCGGCGCTCGAGCACCATCTGCGTCACCGGCACGTGCAGGTCGGACAGCGCCGCCTCCACCTTGGCCAGCGACGAACCGCGCGCCAGCGTCACCCGCAGGCCGTTGCCCGGCGCATGCTGCAGCCAGCGCAGTTCCAGCGGCTTGAGCAGGGCCAGGATGATCCACAGCATCGCCGTGGCCATCACCGCCGCCGCATGCATCCCGGTGCCGACCGCCAGCCCGATCATCGCCACCGCCCACAGGCTGGCCGCGGTGGTCAGCCCGCGGATCACCTGCTCGCGCTGCAGGAACATGATCGTGCCCGCGCACAGGAAGCCGACCCCGCTGACCACCTGTGCGGCCACCCGCGAGGGGTCGAAGGACACGCCTGGCCGGCCCAGCAGCCCGGAAAAACCGTAGGCGGAGACGATGCACGCCAGCGCCGAGCCCACGCAGACCAGCATGTGCGTGCGCAGCCCCGCCGCCCATTCCAGACGGCCGCGATTGATGCCGATCACCGCGCCCAGCAGCGCGGCCAGCAACAGGCGCACGGCGATTTCGCCGATCGACAGCATTGCCCTTCCTTCAGGTCCTTGCCGGCCGACAGCATACGGTCCCGCGCGCCGCCGCTTCCAGCGGCGCGGCGATGCGCGAATCAGTAGTTGCAGATCTCGATCAGGTTGCCGTCGGGATCGCGCACGTACACCGACCGGATCGGCCCGGTGGCGCCGGTGCGCGCCACCGGGCCGCATTCGACCGCCACGCCCGAGGCCTCCAGCTACGCCTGCACCTGCGCCAGCGGGGTACCGCTGACCAGGCACAGGTCGGCCGATCCCGGTGTCGGGCGACGGGCCTTGGGTTCGAACTCGTGGCCGGCCTGGTGCAGGTTGATCTTCTGCGCGCCGAAGGCCAGCGCGGTGCGTCCCTCGCCGAAGCGCACCACCTCCATGCCGAGGACGTCGCGGTAGAAGCGGCAGGTCGTCTCGATATCGGCCACGGTCAGCACCAGGTGGTCCAGGCGGTCGATACCGATCATCGTCACTGCTCCGCGGTAGGAAGTACCGGACCGCCCCGCGACGGCGCGGAAGGACGGCTGTCGTCGGGCGCATGCAGCTGCAGGCGGCGCGCGGCGATCATCGCCAGCATCAGCAGCGCCAGCGCGAACGCCACCAGCGCGACCCAGCCGCCATGCTGCCAGAACCAGCCGCTGGCCGAGCCGACCACGCTGGAGCCGAGGTAATAGGACAACAGGTACAGCGAGGCGGCATGGCCGCGGTTCTGCCCGCCCATGCGCCCGACCCAGGCGCTGGCCGCCGAATGCGCGACGAAGAAGCCGATGGTCAGCAGCACGATCCCGGCGATCACCAGCCACAGCACGTGCGCCAGCGTCAGCGCCAGGCCCAGCACGCAGCACGCCACCCCGGCGCTGACCACCGGGCCGCGGCCGAAGCGGTCGGAGGAGAACCCGGCCACCGAGGAACTGACGATGCCGAACACGTAGGCGCAGAAGATCAGCCCGATCTGGCTCTGGCTCAGGCCGAACTCCGGCCCGCCCAGGCGGAAGCCGGTGTAGTTGTAGACGCTGACGAACACGCCCATCACCAGGAACGGGATGGCGAACAGCCACGGCAGAAACGGATGGCGCAGGTGGCCGTACCAGGCGCGCAGGTGGAACTGCAGGTTCATCCCGCGGCGGCGCACGAAGTGCCGCGAGGGCGGCAGCAGCAGCACGAAGCCGATCGCCAGCAGCAGGTCGAACGCGCTCAGCGCAGCCAGCGCGTGGCGCCAGCCGAAATGCTCGGTGAGGATGCCCATCGAGATGCGGCCCATCATGCCGCCGAAGGCGTTGCCACCCACGTACAGGCCCACCGCCGCGCCCAGCCGCGCCGCCGGCACCTCCTCGGCCAGGTACACCATCGCCACCGCCGGGACCCCGCCCAGGGCGATGCCCGACAACGCCCGCGCGGCCACCATCGCACCCCAGTGCGGCATCCACGCCGCCGCCAGGTTGAGCACCGCGGCCACCAGCATGGACACGCACATCAGCCCGCGCCGGCCCAGGTTCTCCGACACCGCGCCGGCGCAGAAGATCGCCACCGCCAGGCACGCGGTGGCCAGCGACAGCGGCAGCGAGCTGACCGCCGCGCTCACCCCGTACTCGCGGGCGAACTCGGGCAGCAGCGGCTGCACGCTGTACAGCAGGGAGAAAGTGGCGAAGCCGGCCAGGAACAGGGCGAGCCGGATGCGGCCCAGCGCGGGGGCATCCTCGCGTCCTGCAGCGGCCGCCTGGGAACGGGCGGTGGTGTTCACGATGATCGTCGGGGTGACAGGCAGGCAGTATTCGCCGTCGGGGACCGTGCGTCCAATATATGATCCACGCCATCACCATATGCACCAGGTATGGACATGGAACTGCGACATCTCCGCTACTTCCTTGCCGTGGCCGAACAGGGCAACTTCACCCGCGCCGCCGCCCGCGTCGGCATCGCCCAGCCGCCGCTGAGCCAGCAGATCCGCGCGCTGGAGGAGGAACTGGGCACGCCGCTGTTCCGCCGCACCCACCAGGGCGCCGAGCTGACCGAGGCCGGGCAGGCCTTCCTGCACGACGTGCGCCGCGTGCTGGCCGACGTGGATGCGGCCACCGATGCGGTGCAGCGCGTCGCCCGCGGCGAGCGCGGCCGCCTGCGCGTGGGCTTCACCGCCTCGGCCGCCTTCAACCCGGTGGTGCCCACGCTGATCCGCAACTTCCGCCGCGCGTGGCCGGAGGTGACACTGGTGCTGCTGGAGACCAACACCGCCGGCCTGCTCAAGCAGCTGCTGGAGGGCAAGACCGACGCCGCCTTCGTACGTCCCAGCCGCTCCACGCCGGACGCGCTGTCGCTGCTGCACTTCCCCGACGAACCGATGAAGATCGCGGTGCCGGCGGCGCATCCGCTGGCGAGGAAGACGCGGCTGCCGCTGTCGGCGCTGGCCGGCGAGCCGTTCATCCTGTTCCCGCGCAGCTTCGGCTCCAGCCTGTACGACGAGATCAGCGATGCCTGCCACCGCGCCGGTTTCACCCTGCAGATCAGCCAGGAGGCGCCGCAGATGTCCTCCATCGTCAACCTGGTGGCCGCCGAGCTGGGCGTGTCGGTGGTACCGCAGGCGATGACCCAGGTGCAGCTGCCCGGCGTGCGCTACCTCGACATCGAAGGCACGGCACCGCGCGCGCGGCTGGCGCTGGCGACACTGCCGGGCCAGGCGCCGCCGGTCATCCTCGAGCACCTGCTGGAGCTGGCCGGCAGGCTGGCGTAGCGATCGTTGCCGC
>JAFADB010000102.1 GCA_023425225.1 Pseudomonadota bacterium | reverse complement strand
GCCGTGGGCCGGCAGCCTGCAGGGCTTGCCGGTGCTGGTGGTGGACAACGAGCCGCAGCCGCTGCAGGCGTTGGCCGGCCTGCTGCAGGGCTGGGGCTGCACGGTGCACGCCGCCACCGACGGCGCGCAGGCGGAGGCGGTGCTGGCGGCCGGGCCGGTGTCGCTGTGGCTGTTCGACTATCACCTCGGCGGCGGCGACACCGGCACCGCGCTGCACGCGCGGCTGGCGGCGCGCTTCGGCGCCTGTCCGACCCTGATCCTCAGCGCCGACGAGGGCCTGGACACCCGGCGCGACGTGCTCGAGCAGGGGCTCACGCTGCTGCACAAGCCGGTGCGGCCGCTGGCGCTGAAATCGGTGCTGGACCGCATGCTGACCTCGCGCGCGGCCGGGCGTTAGGGCGTTGGCTGCCGATGCTCCTGCGGTGACGTCGTCTTGGCGAAGGCGCGTGTCTGTCCGGTGTGGGTTTCCTAGGGTTTCCTGGGTTGTCTGCGAGGGCTTGCGGCAAACGCTGTTGCGACGTTGTCGGGTGGCGACGGGACCTGGATCGCGGCGCCGGTATCTTTAGTGCTCGTCGTCCCCGCGCAGGCGGGGACCCAGCGTCTGTGCCTGGATGATGAAGTTGCGCGGAGATTCCACCGTCGACCGACTCCACCGCGGAAGTCGCTGGGTCCCCGCCTGCGCGGGGACGACGGGTTCGGTTTCTACGAGCGGGAACTGCGCCACTTCGGCGAAGAATCGACTGATTCAGAGTTCCGCCTGGACAGTAGTGCGCGAATGCGGGAGTCCGAGGATTTCAAGCAGGTCGAGGCAACCAGGCAGGTCGAGGCAACGTCCATGGGCTCCCGCCTGCCCGGGAGTGACGATCGGAGGTTCCGGGTTGCAGCGCCGGAACCGCTGCTAGGGCGCGTCCAGCATGGCCGGCGGCTCCTGCAGCTGGCGCGAGGGGTCGCTCAGTTCCAGTTCGCGCAGCACGACGCTGGCCTGGGTGCGGTTGCGCACGCCCAGGCGCTCGAAGATCGCCGACAGGTGCGCCTTGACCGTGCGTTCCTGCACGTCCAGGCGGTCGGCGATCTGCTTGTTGAGCAGGCCCTGCGCCACCAGCATCAGCACCCGGAACTGCTGCGGCGACAGGCTCGCCAGCCGTGCCGCCAGCGCGCTGTCGTGATCGGACGACTGTGCACGGTTGACCGGCGCCCGCAGCGAGGCCGGCAGCCACTGCTCGCAGGCCAGCACGCTGCGAATCGCCTCGCGCAGTTCGTCCAGCCCGGCGCTCTTGGGCAGGTAGCCGGCGGCGCCGTGATCGAGCGCGCGGCGCACCACGCGCGGGTCGTCGTTGGCCGAGACCACGATCACCGCCACGCCCGGATGCTGTGCGCGGATCGCCGCCAGTCCCGCCAGGCCGTGGTTGCCGGGCATGTGCAGGTCCAGCAGCACCAGATCGGTGTCCGGCGCGCGGTCGAGTGCGGCGAGCACGCCCTCCAGCGTCTCCGCCTCGGCCATGCGCAGCTCGCCCACCGCATCGGCCGCCGCCTGGCGCAGGGCGCTGCGGAACAGCGGATGGTCGTCGGCGATGAGCAGGGAAGGCATGGGCAGGCTCGTGGCTACTGGGCGGTCCAGCCCCCGTCCATCGGGAAGCTGGAGCCGGTGACATTATGGGCTTCGGGCCGGCACAGCCAGACCACCATCGCCGCGATGTCCTCGGGCAGCGACATGCGCAGGCTCGGCTGCTTCTCGGCCAGCAGCGCGCGCACGCCGTCCTCGCGCGAACCGCCGTCGCGGTGCGCCTGCACCTGCGGTTCGATCAGCGGGGTTTCCACCCAGCCGGGGCACACGCAGTTCACCGTCACCCCGCCGCTGGCACGGCTGCCGGCGGCGGCGTATTCCAGCGCCGCGACCTTGCTCAGGCCGATCAGGCCGAACTTGCTGGCCACGTAGGGCGCCTTGTTCTTCGAGGCCACCAGCCCGTGCACCGAGGCGATGTTGACCACCCGGCCGAAGCCGCGCGCGGCCATGTCCGGCAGTGCCGCGCGCATGGTGTGGAAGGCGGCGCTGAGGTTGATCGCCAGCACCGCATCCCATCTGTCGGCCGGCATCTCCGCCAGCGGCACCGCGTGCTGGATGCCGGCGTTGTTGACCAGCAGGTCCAGCGGCGACCACTGCCGCACCTGCTCCATCATCGCTTCGATCTGCGCGGCGTCGGTGAGGTCGGCGGCGAAGTGGCGCGCCTGCCCGCCGCCTTCCTGCACGTGGGCCAGCGCGTGGGCGATCTGTTCGTCGCTGCCCAGTCCGTTGATGGCGACCCGGGCGCCGGCATTGGCCAGCGCGCGCGCGATCGCCAGGCCGATGCCGGACGTGCTGCCGGTCACCAGCGCGGTGCGGCCCTCCAGGAAACGGTCCATGGAAACTCCTCGGGGTGTTGTGGACATCGCCCAACCTAGCAAGGAACACGGCAGCGCGGCGTGGTACCAAAGTACGATGGAGCGCGGCGACGGCTCTGCTAGTTTCGCGCCATGAAGACCAACACATTGGGCATGGCCACCGGGCTGTTGTTCGGCATGTCGCTGGCGCTGGGGGCGGACGCGCAGCCGCAGTCCGGCGGTTTCGGCGCCGAGCGGCACAGCGAACATCGCGGCGGCGACGACCTGCTCAGCGCCGGCCTGGGCCTGGCCGGGCTGCAGGCGATGACGCCGCCGCCGTTCGCCGATGCCGAGCATCCCACGCCGGCCGAGCTGCGCCGGCGCGCGATCTGGAGCAACTGGCGCGGCATCGCTGACCTGGCGCCGGGTGGCGGCTACGGCGCGCTGTACGGCAGCGTCGTGGACGTGCCCGGCCGCGAGTTCTCGGCCTTGGCATGGCTCCCGGGCCGCCGCCAGCCGCACCGGGTGCTGCTGCAGCTGCCCGATGCCTTCGAC
>JAFADB010000096.1 GCA_023425225.1 Pseudomonadota bacterium | reverse complement strand
GTGTCGAGCCGGTCCCAGTCGTCCACGCCCAGCGCGGCCGCCACCGCGTCCGCGTGCACGCTGGACTCCTGGCGCACGTCCAGCCTCGCCAGGTGGAAGCCGAAGGTGCGCACGCGCCAGGCCAGGCGGCGGATGGCGAACAGCCCGGCGTGCACGCCGCGGTTGGCCTCCAGGCTGCGCATGATCAGCGCGATGTCGGCCTCCAGCTCCGCCGGTCCGGCATAGCCGCCGGGCGCGTCCTGGCGCGTGGCCTCCAGGCGCGCGCGCATCAGGTCGTTGAGCAGCCGGTAGGGCATGTCGGCATGGCGCGGGCGCGACCCCGCCGCCCCGGGCAGCAGCGCGCGGTAGTGCTCGATCCGCGCCAGCACCTCCCCGCTCACGTCCACCAGCGAGGTGGACTGGCTCAGCAGGCTGGCCAGCTGCTCCAGTTCCTTCACGTACAGGCCGATGATCGCCGCGCGCTGCGCGTCGAGCGTGGCGCGGATGGTGGCGGCATCGACGTTGGGGTTGCCGTCCATGTCCCCGCCCACCCAGGTGCCGAAGCGCAGCAGCCGCGGCAACGCCGGGCACTGGCCGTAGGTTTCCTTCAGCGCATGCTCCAGGCTCTCGTACAGCGCCGGCACGATGCGGTACAGCACCCGGGTCAGGTAGAAGCCCACGTGCTCGCGCTCGTCGGCCACGGTGGGCCGCACCGGCGAGGAATCGGCGGTCTGCCAGGCGGCGGTCATCGCCATGCGGAAGCGCGCCAGGTCGACTTCGCGCTCGTGCGGGGTGCGCTGGCCGTCCAGGTCGTCCACCAGCGCGGCCACCATCAGCTGCTCCTTCTCCAGCAGCGCGCGCCGCACCGCCTCGGTCGGGTGCGCGGTGAACACCGGCTCGATGTCGATGCGCGGCAGCCAGCCCTCGAGCTCGTCCGCGCCCACGCCCTGGGCATGCAGCTTCTGCAGCGCATCGTGCAGGCCGTCCGGCTGCGGGGTATCGGTGCCGCTGCGCTGGTAGTCGCGGCGACGGCGGATGCGGTGCACCCGCTCGGCGATGTTGACCACCTGGAAGTAGGCGCTGAACGCGCGCACCAGCGCCTCGGCCTGGCGCGGCGCGCGGCCGTCGAGCAGCCCGCTCAGCGTCTGCGGCGGCGCCTGGCTCTCGCGCCGGGCGATGGCGGCGGTGCGGATGCGCTCGATCTCGTCGAGGAACTCCTGCGACACCTGCTCGGCCAGCATGTCGCCCACCAGCGCGCCCAGGCGGCGCACGTCGTCGCGCAGGGGAAGGTCGGGGGGGGCGAACTCCAGGCTGCTGCGGGGCTCGGACTGGTTCATCGGCGGCACGTGCGGTGGATTGATTCAAGCCTAACCGAAGCGGCCTGGCGCCACGGCCACGCTTGCAAGCGCAACTTTCCGCGACGCGCCGCGCGCCGGTCCGGCGGATGCCGCCCTCCCCTTCGCCTGCGGCGAAGGGGAGGGCGCGATGCGATTCCCGGCGCGATCAGCGCTCGTCGCCGTTGCCCGGCTTGGCATCCTTCACGTAGCGCTGCAGCCACCGGTCCTGCTCGTACAGCATATGCAGCACCGACTCGCGGGCGCGGTAGGCATGCGCCTCGTTGGGCAGCATCACCAGCCGCGCGGTGCCGCCAAGCCCCTTGATCGCCGCGTACAGGCGCTCGCTCTGGATCGGGAAGGTGCCGGAGTTGTTGTCGTCGGCGCCATGGATCAGCAGCAGCGGATCCTTGATGTCGTTGGCGTAGTTGAACGGCGACATCGCCTGGTAGACGTCCTGCGCCTGCCAGTAGTTGCGCTCCTCGGCCTGGAAGCCGAACGGCGTCAGCGAGCGGTTGTAGGCACCGCTGCGGGCGATGCCGGCGGCGAACAGGCGGGTGTGCGCGAGCAGGTTGGCGGTCATGAAGGCGCCGTAGGAATGCCCGCCCACGGCGATGCGGTGGCGGTCGGCCACGCCGCGCCGCACCACCTCGTCCACCGCCGCGCGGGCGTCGGCGACCAGTTGCGGGATGTAGCTGTCGTTGGGCTCGGCGTCGCCCTCGCCGACGATCGGGAACGAGGGATCATCGAGCACCGCGTAGCCGCGCGCCAGGAACGCCTGCGGTCCCCAGTAGCCGATGGCGTTGAAGCGGTACGGCGAGTCGGTGACCTGGCTGGCGGCCTCGGCGGATTTGAACTCGGCCGGGTAGGCCCACATCAGCAGCGGCAGCGGGCCGTCGCGTCTGGCGTCGTAGCCGGGCGGCAGCAGCAGCGTGGCGGTCAGCTCCACGCCGTCGTCGCGCCGGTAGCGGATCTGCTCCTTGCGCACGCCCTTGAGCTGCGGGGTCGGATGCGGGAAGCGGGTCAG
The DNA here is from genome assembly GCA_023425225.1 of Pseudomonadota bacterium. Taxonomy (GTDB): domain Bacteria; phylum Pseudomonadota; class Gammaproteobacteria; order Xanthomonadales; family Xanthomonadaceae; genus MMGLT7. The sequence continues at coordinate 2,335 of JAFADB010000096.1, read as the reverse complement.
CGCCTGCGGCGACTGCGGCGCGGCGGTGTCGAGGCGGTAGAAGTTGCGCGGCTCGTCCGGTGATTCGCGGGTGATCAGCAGTTGCGTGCCGGCATCGTCGAGCAGCGCCTGCGGCACCGCGTAGTACGGCGCCTGCGAGTGGAACAGCCGCGTGGCCTTGCCGCTGGACAGGTCCAGCCGGTCCAGGAACGGGCGGTCGCCTTCCGGCGAGGCCCCCTCGCCCAGCAGGAAGATGCTGTCGCCGTCGGCGCCGATCTTCAGCCGCGGATTGCCGGCGGCATCGTCCTCGGTCACCGGCGTGCCCGGATCGGCGTAGCGGTCCTCGTAGGAACGCTCGGACAGCAGCTGCGGCGCGCGCTCGGGCGCGTCGGGGGCGATGCGCCACTGCCGCAGCTGGCGCGTCTTCCACCAGAACTCGTCCAGCAGCGCCAGGTCGCCGCGGCCCCAGGTGATGCCGGCGTAGCGGCTGCCCAGCGTCGCCAGCGTGGTCGGCGGCGCGTCGAACGGCGCGGCCTGCATCAGCACCGCGTCGCGGATGCGGGCTTCGCGCGCGGGGTCGCCGCCGTCCTGCGCCTCGGCCCACACCAGCGTGGCCGGGGCATCGGCGCGCCATTCGATGCGGCGCACGCCGGTGGCCACCGCATCGTTGCCGGTGGGCAGGCCATCGACCAGCGGCAGCCGCGCGACCTCGTGCACCAGCCGCCCGTCCAGCCCCAGCACCTCGATCCGGCGCGGGAAGCGGGTCACCGGCACCAGGTAGGAGAACGGCCGCTCCACCCGCTGCGCCAGCAGCAGGTTGCCGTCGGGAGACGGCGCCAGCCCCAGGTACAGGCCGGGCGCGCCGATGTCGCGGTGGCGCCCGTCCACGCCCAGCAGCGCCGGCTGCGCCCGCAGGTAGTACTCGAACAGGCGCGCGTCGTCCTCGTTCCTGAGCAGGTCCTGGTAGGTGCGGATCGAGCGCACCCCGGCGCCGGCCTCGGTCTGCTGCGTGGCCGGGCCGACGGGAATGCCGTCGCCGGCCGGCGCCTCGCCCTGCCCGGCCGGCTGCAGCTGCACCAGCAGCTGGCGGCTGTCGGGCATCCATGCGTAGCCCTGGCCGATCACCGTGTTCAGGCCCTGCGCCAACCGCCGCGCCTGCCGCGTGGCGATGTCCACCAGCCACAGCTCGTTGGCGCCGCTGCGCGCATCGACCTGGTTGAATGCCAGGTATCGCTGGTCCGGCGACCAGGCCAGCGAGGCCACCGACAACGGCTGCGGCAGCCCCTCGATCTGCAGCTCGCGACCGTCGCCGACCTGCAGCAGCCACAGGCGGCTGCCGAAGACGAAGCGGCTGACCGAATGCGTGCGCGGATGGATGCGCACGCCAGCCAGCTTGAGCTCGGGCTGCGCCACCTCGGCGATACCCGGCAGCGGCGGCAGCTGCAGCAGCGCCGCCAGATCGTGCCTGGGCCCCAGCGACAGCTGCGGCGCACGCGGGGCATCGACGATGGCCTGCAGTTCCGGCGGCGGCAGCTGGTAGTGGTCCTGCGGCTGCTGCGCGAGCGCGTGCATGGCCGCCAGCGACAGGCCGGCCGCGGCGATGAGGCGCAGCGCACGGCGGCGCGCCTGCGTGAGTGGATGGAACATCGTCGGTTTCCCCATTGGTCCAGCCGGCGACCATAGCAGCGCACGGCGATGCGGCGACGTGCCGTTGGTTGGGGGGGTGTCCCTTCCCCCGCTTGCGGGGGAAGGTGCCCGAAGGGCGGATGGGGGCTATCTGGAGCACGGGAAAGCAAAAAGCAAAAGCTCCCCCCATCCGGCGCTACGCGCCACCTTCCCCCGCAAGCGGGAGAAGGAATCGGCCATGGCGGGTGACGAAGCACGATTCATCCCCGCCGCCGGCCCAGCCGATATAATCGCCGGCCTGTGCCGAGGGGCGCTGCGACCAGGGCGCGAGTGATCGCCGATGTGCGGATCACCGCCGCCGACCTGGCCAGGCTCGTCACAGGCCACGAGTCAACGGCGCCCGGCAACGCGAGTACATCCCTCGCCATTGACCGGAGTACCACCATGAATGCCGTAGCCAGGAACACCGCCCCCGCCACCGACTACAAGGTCGCCGACATCTCGCTGGCCGACTGGGGCCGCAAGGAACTGGACATCGCCGAGCACGAGATGCCGGGGCTGATGTCGATCCGCCGCAAGCACGCCGCCGAACTGCCGCTCAAGGGCGTGCGCGTGACCGGCTCGCTGCACATGACCATCCAGACCGCGGTGCTGATCGAGACCCTCAAGGACATCGGCGCCGACGTGCGCTGGGCCTCGTGCAACATCTTCTCCACCCAGGACCAGGCCG
>JAFADB010000062.1 GCA_023425225.1 Pseudomonadota bacterium | reverse complement strand
GGCCAGCACCCGCGCCAGCACGAACAGCAGGTCGGACAGGCGGTTCAGGTAGCGCACCGCCTCGCCGCGCACAGCCTCGACCCGGGCCAGGGCGACGGTCTCGCGCTCGGCGCGGCGCACGATGGTGCGGGCCAGGTGGCAGCGCGCCGCGGCCTCGCCGCCAGCCGGCAGGATGAAATCCTTCAGCGGCGGCAGGTCGTCGTTGTAGCGGTCCAGGTGCCGTTCCAGCGCGTCGATGTCGGCGGCCTGGATCGCGGCGTGGCCGGGGATGCACAGCTCGCCGCCGAGATCGAACAGCTGGTGCTGGATCGTGGTCAGCAGCGCGCGCACGTCCTCCGGCAGGGCCACCGCCAGCAGCACGCCGATGGCCGAGTTGGCCTCGTCGACGGTGCCGTAGGCATTGACCCGCAGCGAGTCCTTGCCGGTGCGGCTGCCGTCGCCCAGGCCGGTGCTGCCGTCGTCGCCGGTACGGGTGTAGATCTTGGAGAGGCGGTTGCCCATCGTGCGCCGCCGCGGTCAGTGCGCGACGCGGTCGGCAGCCGACTGGCGCGCGAACGCCTCGGCGGCGACCTGCGCCAGCGCGGCCATGCCGGTGTACATCGCCGCGGTGCGCATGTACGGCAGCAGCCAGTCGCTGTAGTTCTTGAACCAGCCGGCGACGGTCGGCTCGGCGACGACGCTGCTGGTCCAGTAGAAGCCGCCCTGCGCGAACAGGTGGCAGACCACCACCGCGCCGACCAGGGTCGCGGCGAACAGGCCCAGCGCGCGCCAGCTGGCGCCCTTGTAGGAACGGCGCAGCAGCATGCCGCCGGCCCACATGGCGAAGTAGGCCGGGACCAGCGCCCAGTAGCCGGCCGAAACGCAGTAGTGGCTCCAGAAGTCCATGCCCTGGCTGCTGATCACCGTCCAGTCAACGGCCACCGCCAGCGCCATCAGCAGCGGGAATGCCCAGCGGGTCCAGCTGCGCAGGTAGAAGCCGCCGATGAAGAACACCGCCCAGGACGCATCCGGGATCGGCGCGAAATGGTTGATGCGGGTGCCGACCATCAGCAGCACGAGCAGGGACAGGACGAAGGCGCGTTGGACGTTGGCGGTCATGGTGATGAGGGGATCTGGCGGAATCAGGCCGCCATTCTAGCCGCAGTCGCGCCGTGGACGCGGTTGCGGCGCGGCATCGCCCCGGCGCCCGCGGCGGCCGAGCCTTTATCATGGCGGCATGAGCGACCTTCATGATGTGGTGATCGTCGGTGGCGGACTGGTCGGTGCCAGCCTGGCCATCGCGCTGGACCGGCTGGGGCTGGACGTGGGACTGGTGGAAGCGACCCCGGCCGGCGAGCTGCCGGCGGTGTTCGACCAGCGCAACCTCAGTTTCGCCGCGGCCACGGTCAATGCGCTCACCGCGCTGGGCGTGATGCAGCGCCTGGAAGGCGCGCCGGGCCCGATCCGCCGCATCCACGTCAGCCGCGCCGGCGATTTCGGTCGCGTGGTGATGGACGCGCGCGACCATGGCCGCGACGCCTTCGGCCAGGTGGTGGTGGCGCGCGACTTCGGCCGTGCGCTGGAAGCACGGCTGGGCGACCTGTCGCGGCTGACCCGCTACCGCCCGGCGAAGTTCGTGGGGCTGGGCGGATGCGCCGACGGCCGCCGCGAGGTGCAGATCGCCGACGCGGCCGGCGAACGTCGCCTGCGCGCGCGGCTGGTGGTCGGCGCCGACGGCACCCGCAGCGCGGTGCGGCAGGCGCTGGGCATCGAGGCCAGCGAGCACGACTACCTGCAGACCCTGTTCGTGGCGCGGGTGCGCAGCGCGCGGGCGCCGGACGGCACCGCCTGGGAGCGCTTCACCGACACCGGCCCGACCGCGCTGCTGCCGCGCGGCGACCGCCACTACGGCGTGGTGCATGGCGTGGCCCGCGCCGATGCCGAGGCGGTGGCGGCGCTGGACGAGGCGGCCTGGTTGCAGCGCCTGCAGCAGGCCATCGGCTGGCGTGCCGGGCGGCTGCTGGCCAGTGGCGAGCGCAGCGCCTACCCGATCGTGCAGGTGCTGGCCGACGCCCTGGTCGGCGAACGCGCGGTGCTGCTGGGCAATGCCGCGCAGAGCATCCACCCGCTGGGCGCGCAGGGGTTCAACCTGGGCCTGCGCGACGCGCTGACCCTGGCCGAGCTGATCGAGGACGGCGGCCGCGCCGATCCCGGCGCGCCCGGACTGCTGCGGCACTACGCTGAGCGGCGCGCGCCCGATCGCGAACAGACCCTGGGCTTCTCCGGCGGGCTGGCACGGCTGACCGGCAACCCGTCGCCGCTGCTGCGGCCGTTGCGCAGCGCCGGCCTGCTGGTGGCCTCGCAGGCCGCGGCGCTGCAGTCGATGCTGGTGGGCGGGGCGATGGGTTTCCGCGGCGAGGTGCCGCGCCTGTGCCGGAGCGCCGCATGAGCCGCCGCGGCATGCACGACGTGGTGGTCGCCGGCGGCGGCGTGGTCGGTGCGGCCTGCGCGCTGGCGCTGGCCGGTGCCGGTCTGGAGGTGCTGCTGGTCGAGGGCCGCGAACCGCCGCGCTGGTCGGCCGGGCGTCCGGACCTGCGCGTCTATGCCTTCGCCCCGGACAACGCCGCGTTGCTGGATTCGCTGGGCGTGTGGGCCGGCGTGCGCGAACGCCGCGCGCAGCCGTACCGGCGCATGCGGGTGTGGGATGCGGCCGGCGGCGGCGAGCTGGCGTTCGATGCCGATGCGCTCGGCCGAGGCCAGCTCGGCTGGATCGTCGAGAACGACCTGCTGGTGGAGCGGCTGTGGGCCGCGTTGCCGGCGGCCGGCGTGCACGTGCGCTGCCCGGCGCGGGTGGAATCGCTGGAACAGGATGAGCGCGGCGTGCGCCTGCGGCTGGACGACGGCAGCCGCGTGGAGGCCGCCATCGCGGTGGCGGCCGATGGCGCCGAATCGACGCTGCGCACGCTGGCCGGGCTGCCGGTTTCGCGCCACGACTACGGCCAGCGCGGCGTGGTCGCCTTCGTGCAGAGCGAACGGCCGCACGAGGACACCGCCTGGCAGCGTTTCCTGCCGACCGGGCCGTTGGCGGTGCTGCCGTTCACCGAGGGCCGCAGCTCCATCGTCTGGACCCTGCCGGAGGCCGAGGCGCAGCGCGTGCTGGCGCTGGACGAACAGGCCTTCGGCCGCGAGCTGACGGCCGCGTTCGCCGCACGGTTGGGGGCGATGCGGCCGCTGTCGCCGCGTGCGGGCTTCGCGCTGCGGCGGCAGCTGGTGGCCGACTACGTCAGCGGTCGGGTGCTTGCCCTGGGTGATGCCGCGCACGTGGTGCATCCGCTGGCCGGGCAGGGCGTGAACCTGGGCCTGCGCGACGTGTCGGCATTGCGCGCGCTGGTGCGCGATGCCGCGCGGCGCCGGGTGGACTGGACCGCGCCGCAGCGGCTGCGGCGCTGGGCGCGCACGCGCCGCAGCGAGAACGCGGTGGCCGCCTACGGTTTCGACGCGATCAACACGGTGTTCTCCAACGACGAGATGCATCTGACCCTGCTGCGCGGGAGCCTGCTGGGCGCGGCGGGACGGATGCCGCCGCTGCTGTCGGCGTTCTGGAAGCGTGCCGCGGGGCTGTAGCAGAGGCGGACCAGAAGGGAGTCTCGTAATCCGGGCACGCGCGGCGCAGCTCATGGGGGCGCCGTGGCCGATCGGGTAGGCCTCCGGCCTTAGCCAGGACTACGTTGCTGAAGCGGTGCCGATTGCGTGGATCGGCTGATGGACCAATTCCGAAGCGCCATTCGCTTGATACGAAACTTCACACGAATCGGGACTCGTCATCTCGGTACTCGTCATCCCCGCGAAAGCGGGGATCCAGTGCCTGTGCCTCGAGAGATTTCGTGGCAGGTTTGTTTCACTGAGAAAGTCCCTGGGTCCCCGCTTTCGCGGGGATGACGACTTCAATCTTCCCGAGCATGAGCGGCGTCGCTCCGGATGGCAGCTGCTCGATCCTGCGTTTTCTCGGACAGTAGCGCGCGTTCGCGTGGATGACGATTTCTGTCTTGCCGCTGCCGCCGGTGCTTGGCTACGGGCTCCATATCAGGTGGACAGCCGACCTCGATATCTTGCTCATCACCGCATGGAGTGGCGGGCAACTCATCCCGCGCCGCAGTGCAACCGCTACCACCGCGATGCCCGCTCGGCGAGCATCCCTCAGCGCAGCCAGCCGGCCAGCTGCTCGCGGCTCAGGCGGCCACGGCGCGGGATGTCGATGGCATCGAACTCGGCGGCCAGCGACGGGTTGGCCTGCGCCTCGGCGCGGCTGATGTAGCCATCGCCGTCGCTGTCCAGGGCATCGAAGTCGATGCGGTAGTCGCCGACCACGCTGTCGGGCTGGACCGAGCGCACGGTGACCGGCGCCTCGCCGGCCGCTACCCGCACCTGCGCCTGGTGCGTGACCTGCCCGGTGGCCAGCGGCTGTTCGCGGATGACGATGGGCGCCTCCTGCAGCGGCGTGCTGGTGGCCGGCGTCGGCGTGGGCCGGGTCTGCGCGGCGGCGGGTAGCGCCATCAGCGCGATCGGCAGGATCAGGATATGGATTCGCACGGCGGGTCTCCTCGGCAGGGCGGCGCCATCGTACGCAAACGCGCCGCCGCGGGGGAGGGCGCAGTGGGGCGGCATGGGGGCGATGTCAGCCGCGATGGCGTTTCGCCGCTACCTGATGGGCCTCCGTAGCTGGTTCTGCTTCTCCGCTGCAGCGTCTGCGCTCGCGAAGGCCGGTTTTCCTGTTGCACGCTCCGAGCAGGCGAACGTCTCCTTCTCCCGCTTGCGGGACAAGGTGCGCCAAGTGGGTGGGGGATTCCCTCGGCGCGAAGAAGTGCCAGAAGCGCCCTCATCCGCCCCTTCGGGGCACCTTCTCCCGCCGAACGGGAAAAGGGTCATGTGGGCCGCCGCTGGCGCTCAGTCTGGGATGAACGGAAACGCCAGTTTCAGCAGCCCCTTCAGTCCGCCTTCGGTGGTGCTGGCGATGGCCTTGGCGCCGAGGCTGTTGAGCGCGCGGCGCACGTCGTCCCAGCGCAGCTGCTTGAGGTCCTTCTTCAACAGGTCGGCCACTTCCTCGGCGGTGGGCGCCAGCTTGTTCAGTTCGCGCGCGATCCTCTCCGGCTCCGGCTGCAGGTAGCCCCAGCGTTCGGCGATCTTGAGTAGGGTGTCGAAGCGCACCGCCACCACCTCGCGGTTGCGCTCGTAGACCGGCAGCGCGCCGACCTCCAGCACCGCCTGCTCGAAGCGCTGGGCATCGTCGGGGTGCTCGATGCGGATGGCCAGGAAACCCTCCTTGCGGCTGCGTTCGCTGACGTGCTTTGCCCCCGAGCGCAGGTTGGCCTCGGTCAGCACGGTGGCGACGATGCGCTGCAGGGCCGCGTCGGCATCCTCGGGCACCAGTGCGCGCCAGCGTGCGTAGCCGTCGCGGCGCAGGCCCTTCACCTTGGCCGGGGTGACGCGCAGCTTCAGGGCCACCGCGGCGTTGGAGTCGCCGCGCGCGATCGCGCCATCGCGCTCGAGCAGCACGAAGATCAGCAGTTCCAGGTCGCGCTTGGTCAGCGACTGGAAGCCCTGCAGCAGCGTCAGCCGCAGGAACTCGCTGGCGAAGCCGGCCGGATCGTGGAGTTCGATGTCCTGCATGGCGGTCTCCTGGGTTAGGCGGGCCAGTGTGCACCGGCGTCCTTGCACCGCCTGAGACGGGGCGTGGCCGGCAGCATGCCACCGCGACGGCGTGCGGGCATCCGGGGCCGCATGCACCCGGTTTGGCCGGGCCTCGACGCCGCCGGTGGTATACCGGGCATCGTTTCCACATCAGGAGTCGCAGCATGGCAACGCAATCGGCCCGGCCCGTGGTGGCCGTCCTGGGCCTGGGCATCATGGGCTCGGCCTTCGCCCGCAACCTGCTCAAGGCCGGCTTCCCGGTGCACGTCTGGAACCGCTCGTCCGGACCGGCGCAGGCGCTGCAGGCGGTGGGGGCGCAGGTCCACGCCGAGCCCGCCGAGGCCGCGGCGGCGGCCGACGTGGTGCTCAGCGTGCTGACCACCGCCGAGGTCACCCGCGGCGTGATCCTGGGCGATGCCTCCGGCGAGGCGGCCGCCCACGGGTCGGTGGCCGCGGCGCTGCGCGCCGGCAGCGCCCTGCTGCAGATGGGCACCATCGGCATCGACGGCACCATGGCCCTGGCCCGCGCGCTGCAGGCCGCGCGGCCGGACGTGTTCTTCGTCGATGCGCCGATCTCCGGCTCCAAGGGGCCGGCCGAGAATGCCGCCGTCACCATCCTCGCCTCCAGCGACACCCTGGGCCGCACGGCGCCGCATCCGGCGGCCGGCGAACAGGCTGCCGCAGCGAACGCGGCGGTCGAGCAGGTGCTCGGCGCGATCTCGCGCGCCACCGTGTGGCTGGGCGGTGCCGGTGCCGGCACGCGCATGAAGCTGGTGGTCAATACCTGGCTGGTGTCGGTGATGGAAGGCGTGGCCGAGACCGCGGCGCTGGCGCACGCGCTGGGCTTCGGCGCCGAGCAGGTGTGGGCCGCGCTGGACGGCGGTCCGCTGGCCTCGCCCTACGTGAAGGGCAAGCTGGCCAAGATCGGCGCGCAGGACTTCTCCACCGAGATGGCGCTCAAGTGGGGCGCCAAGGATGCCGGACTGGCGCTGCAGGCCTGGCGCGAGTCGGCTCCGGCCGACCTGGAACTGCCGGCGGTCTCGCAGATCGCCACGCTGTGGCAGGCCGGTGCCGAGGCCGGCTATGGCGACCGCGACATCTCCAGCATGTACGCCTACCTGCTCGGCGAGCCGGCGGACGAGCGCCCGGCCTGAGATGCCGGGCCGGATGAACGCCCGGCTCAGCCCGCGCGCGCGGTGCCGGCAAACACGGTGATCTCCTCGCGGTCGTGGTAGAGCTGGCGCGCGCGCAGGGTCAGCGGGCGCTGCGCCTGTTCGGCGAACAGGTCCAGGCACAGCCGGGTCTCGTCCCAGCGCTTCTTCATCGGCAACTTGAGGTTGAAGATGGCGTTGCGGCACCAGCCCTCGCGCAGCCAGGTGGCCATGCGCGCGGCCACCCGGCGCGGCTGCTCGACCATGTCGCAGACCATCCAGTCCAGCGCCTGCGGCGGCTGCCAGTGGAAGCCGTCGGCGCGCAGGTGCTCGACCAGGCCGGTGTCGAGCACGTGCTGGCGCAGCGGGCCGTTGTCCACGCTGGTGACCTGCAGGTGCTCGCGGGTCAGCACCCAGGTCCAGCCGCCCGGAGCGGCGCCCAGGTCGGCCGCGCGCATGCCCGGCTTGAGCAGCGCCGCCTTCTCCTCCGGCGAGAGCAGCGTCAGCAACGCTTCCTCCAGCTTGAGCGCCGAGCGCGAGGGCGCGTCGGTGAGCAGCTTCAGGCGCGGAATGCCCAGCGGCCACGGCGCGCTGTCGACGGGATCGGCCAGCGCCAGCAGCGCGTGGTCGCCGGCGACGAAGCACACGTGCAGCCGCGGCAGCCGCGCTTGCGGCTTGTCGCTGAGCAGCCCGGCCTTGCGCAGCGCCGGGCGCAGCGCGTTGCCGAAGCTGCGTGCCAGTCCGGCCAGCGGCTTGCCGGCATCCGAGTCCGGATGCTCCACCCACAGGTCGCCGAACCGCGGCCGGCCCTGTAGCGCGGCCAGCATCGGCGCGATGCGGTCCTTCGGGTCCAGGTTCTTCAGCTCGGCCAGCAACTGCAGCTTCTGCCGGGCGAAGATCAGCTCGCGCCAGCGCAACCGCTGCGCCAGCGCGGCGCCGTCCCCGCAGAAGAACGCCACATAGCCGTCGTTGCGCTGGGTGCGCGCATAGCCGGGCTGGCCAGCCTCGGCGGCACGCTCGGCCAGTTCCGCCGCCAGCTCCGGCTCGAAGCCCTGGCGGCAGTAGCACAGCAGGCCGCCCATCCCGGTGCCGGCGTCAATAACGGTCACCGCCGCTCTCGCCATAGCGGCGCAGCACGTCGCGGGCGTCCTGGCGATGCAGGTCGCGCACCACCTCGATGCCGCGCTTGTTGAGCTCGCCGATCCAGTCCGCCGGCAGCGGGCCTTCGTCGAACTCGGTCAGTTCCATCACGTCCTCGGCGCGCGCGCCGATCAGCAGGCGGTCGATGCCGGCCCAGATGGTCGCGCCGTAGCACTGGCAGCACGGCTGTGCCGAGGTCGCCAGCGTCACCGGCGCGCGCGCGGCATTGAGCCGGCAGTCCTGCACGCGCTGCTGGGCCAGCATGTAGGCCATGTTCTCGGCATGCGCCAGCGAGGTGTGCTGCGGCACCACGCGATTGACGCCGGCGGCGATGATGCGGTCGTCCGGGCCGAACACCACCGCGCCGAACGGTCCGCCGCTGCCGTGCTCCACGTTCAGGCGCGCCAGCTCGATCGCCAGCGCCACCTTGTCGGCGTCGCCGGGATAGGCGCGGGCGTAGTCGATGGCATCGTGGACCCAGACGGGCAGGGTGATGTGGACTTGGGCGTTGAGCATCAGCGGGTCGGTTCCGGGGTTTGCATGGGGCGGCGCAGTGTATCCGCGCCGGCCGCGCTTGCGGCGCATCGGCCCCGCACGCACGTGCAGCCGGCGATCTCGCGGAAGCCGCACACGCTCATGCGGCCGCTGGCCCGGCACTGGGCCATCACCCCTTCCGGGTCGGTGCGGCTGGCGACGTTGACGCAGGCCGGGAACGCGCCGCAGCAGTTGCCGACGTTCTTGACCGTGCAGTCGGCATCGCTGCGGCAGGTGGTGTCGACCTGGATCGGCAGGTTCGCCGACGGGGCGGGGCGTGGGGCGGCGCCTGCGCTGCAGGCGGCCAGCAACAGCAGCAGGAGGGAGATCAGATGGTTCATCGCGGGCTCCTCGACGCGGGCGCCGGGAATTCGATCTTAGAACGGGTCCACCACCAGGTGTGGGTGCCGCTTCCGCTAGGGATCGATCGGCACGTGCCAGCGCCATGCCGGGCTCGTGGGCGGCCTCCTGCGCCTGCGTGCGTCGATGCTGCGGCGTGGGGCCGGGGCAATGACTATTCCGCGGCGGCTGGCCGCGGGCGGTGCAGCCAGGTACACCACAGCACGCCGGCCAGCAGGCAGGCGAGGGCGGCCAGTTCCAGCGCGGTCGGGCCGCGGCGTGCCCAGGCGAAGGCATACAGCAGCGCGAACACCGTCTCGAACACGATCATCTGCCCGACCAGGGTCAACGGCAGCCGCCGGCTGGCGCCGTTCCACAGCGCGTTGCCGACTACCGAGGCCAGCACTGCCAGCACCATGGCCACGATCCAGAAGCGCAGCCAGTCCGCGCCGGCGTGCGGCGCTGCGTCCAGCACGAAGGCCGGCACCGCCAGCAGCAGGGCCAGGGCACCGGTGACCACGCCGGTCAGCAGCGACCAGTCCTGCGCCGAGGTGGCGGGCAGGCGCGAGAGCCAGCGCGCATTGGCCACCGAATACGCCGACCACGACAGCAGCGCGCCGAAGGCGCAGGCGAGCCCGGCCACGCGCCGGCCCAGCGGCACGGCATGGGCATCGCCGGCGGCCAGCGCCTGCGTCGCCACCAGCGCCATGCCCAGCACGCAC
>JAFADB010000278.1 GCA_023425225.1 Pseudomonadota bacterium | reverse complement strand
CCGCCGGTTCGAGAGCCAAAGCCATGCCTTGCGCGTGATCGGCGGCTGGATCGGGTTCTACAACCGGCAGCGACCCCATCAGGTGTTGAAGATGATGACCCCTGGCCAAGCCTATGCCGCTACATTGACCAAGTGACCTGTGCAGGTTCTGTTGGCTCATTGCACGATTGCCATCACCGCGCGGTTGTTTCCTGCGGATCGGTAAACGGCAGCGCGGCAATGCTCGAATAATTTACCGGACTCAGGAGCCTACGGCTGAGGACGCTGGACGGGCAGCAATGCCTTCGGCTGGCGCGTGTCGGGGCCAGTGTGCAGCGAGGCCGACGAGAGGCACTCGATCCATCGGCGGCATTCACCGGCTAAGGGCTGGTCCATGGGGGCGTTCTGGACCGCACGGTTATACCCAAGACGACCGCCTGCGGGTGGTGGTCCACAGACGGTCAGGACTGGGTGAAGCGCTCCGAGCGGTCAGGTGGCGTCAGGCGGCGTGCATCGCCGGGCTGCCGTCGAAATGGTTGAGGGCGTTGACCAGTTCTGTGTGCTGCTTGAGGCGGCCCATCTCGCGCATGATGTGGATGTCGGCGTGGCGCAGTCTGCGCTTGGCGGTCACTGCCTGCTTGTAGGCCAGTACCTCGGGGTAGTGGCGGGCCATGGCCAGTGCATCGGCCACGCACTCGACGGTGTCGGCGTCGGCCGACAGCGGTTCGCGGCTGTTGAAGGCGCGCAGCCAGCGCTCGAAGCCGGCCTGGTGGTCGAACATGTCGGCGATGAACCACATCACGAACAGGATCGCGATCCACGAGGTGAACACGATCACCACGCGGGCGAAGGTGATGTGGAAGTCGTACTGCCAGATCTGGTTGACGATCACGCCCAGCAGGATCAGCGAGATGGCCTGCCAGCCGATGATCGAGGCAACCACCCACTGGCGCTTGGCGCGGGCGAGCAGGTCGACCTCGTCCAGCAACTGCTGTTCGCTGACCTGCTTCCAGTACTCGACCTGGTCCTTGAAGGGCGCGCGATTGAGCGCGTTCTCCTTCAGCAACAATCCCAACCCCTTGAACAAGGTGAACATGACGGGCTCCTTGGCGGATGTGCGGTAGTACATGCGGCGAAGGTTGCGTGTTGCCGGTTCTAGCACAGCGCTTCGCGGCGGTTGTGCAATGCCCGTGAGAAAAGCGCAAAAAACGGTGCGAAACGCCTGTTCCGCGCCGATCGGCGGGGTGCTGGCGGCCCGCTTTGTTGCGCGTGCACAATGGTTTTCCGCAAGTTTTCCGGAGTTGATAAACGCGATGCCCTCTTCGTCCCCCGCCACGCTCCGCTCGCTTGCCGCGCCATTGCGGGCCTGGGTGCTGCGCGCTTTCCCGCGCGGGCAGAGCGGGATCGACTACGACGCGCCGGTCGGCGATCCCGGGCTGTTCGGTCCGGACAGCGTCACCTGGCGGGTGCATTCGGAGTTCCCCGGCATGCTCGCCGGTGGCCTGTGCGCGTTGATGCTGCAGGTGCTGCATCCACGTGCCCTGGGCGGTGTCTGGGACCACTCGAACTTCCGCCAGGATCTGGTCGGCCGGCTGCGCCGCACCACCAGCTTCGTTGCCGGCACCACCTACGCGCCGCGCGCACAGGCCGAGCGTCTGATCGAACGGGTCAGGCAGGTGCATCGGCAGGTGGCCGGCGCGCTGCCGGACGGGCGCACCTATGCGGCCAGCGAGGCGGACCTGCTCACCTGGGTGCATGTGACCGAGGCCTATGGTTTCCTGCAGGGTTGCCGGCGCTATTGCCGCGATGTACCCACAGCGATCGCCGACCGCTACTACGACGAGTCGCGCCGGGTGGCCGAGGCGCTGGGCGCGCGCGATGTGCCACGCAGTGCGGAGCAGGTGGACGCGTATTTCGCCGCGGTCAGGCCGGAGCTGTCGCTGGACGAACGCTCGCGCGAGGTGCTGGGCATCCTGTTCAAGGTGCGGTTGCCGGTACCGGCGGCGGGGGTGTCGCGCGACGTGTTCATGGGGGCGGGTATCGCGCTGTTGCCGGACTGGGCGCGCGAGATGCTGGAGCTGTCGGCGTTGCGCCGGCTGCGGGCTGGCGGTTCAGCGCGGGTACTGCGGGCGTCGGCGCCGTTGTTCCGGATCGCATTGCCCGACGGGTTGGCGGCGCGTGCCTGCGCGCGGGTCGGGCGTGGGCCGGAGATTCTGGAGCGCTGGCCTTGAGTTGCGGGGAAGCCTGAGAGGCACCCCTCCCCGGCCCTTCCCTGCGCGCTGTGCGCGCAAGGAAGGGGGCGGATCGGGCTGCGGTTGTGAGGAAGGGGCGGCGCTTCAGCGGGTGACGTGGCCCATCATCGATTCGGGATAGCGGGTGCCGGCGGCCGCATCCGGCGGGAAGATCGCGTCGATCCGCGCCAGGTCCTGCGCGCTCAATGCCACGTCGAGCGAGCCGAGGTTCTCGTCCAGGTACTTGATGCGCTTGGTGCCGGGGATCGGCACCAGGTCCTCGCCCTGCGCCAGCACCCAGGCCAGTGCCAGCTGCCCCGGGGTCACGCCCTTCTCGCTGGCCAGCGCCTTGACCTGATCGACCAGCGCCAGGTTCCTGGCGAAGTTCTCGCCCTGGAAGCGCGGGCTGAAGCGGCGATAATCGTCGGCATCGAAATCGTCCGGCGAAGCGAAGGCGCCGGTCAGGAAGCCGCGGCCCAGCGGCGAGTAGGGCACGAAGCCGATGCCCAGTTCGCGAACGGTATCGAGCACGCCGTTGCTTTCCGGATCGCGCGACCACAGCGAGTACTCGGTCTGCAGCGCGGTGATCGGGTGCACCGCATGGGCGCGGCGGATCGTGTCCGGCGCGGCCTCGGACAGGCCGAGGAAGCGCACCTTGCCCTGCTCGACCAGCCGCGCCATCGCGCCGACGGTGTCCTCGATCGGCACGTTGGGATCGACGCGGTGCTGGTAATACAGGTCGATGTGGTCCACCCCCAGACGCTGAAGGCTGGCCTCGCAGGCGGATTGCACGTACTCGGGTCGGCCATCGACGCCGCGCGCCGACGGGTCGGCCGGATCGAGTTTGATGCCGAACTTGGTGGCCAGGAACACCTGCTCGCGCCTGCCGGCGATGGCCTTGCCGACCAGCACCTCGTTGGTGTGCGGGCCGTACATGTCGGCCGTGTCGAGCAGGGTCACGCCGCGCTCGAGCGCGTGGTGGATCACGGCGATGGAGGCGGCTTCGTCGCCGCGCTCGCCGTAGAAGGCGCTCATGCCCATGCAGCCGAGGCCAAGGGCGGAGACGCGGGGGCCGTTGCGGCCGAGGGTACGGGTTTTCATCGGGGACAGTTCCTCAGATGGAAAAGTAAGCTCCTCTCCCCGCGGGAGAGGGTTGGGGCGAGGGTAAGGGGCGACGCCCTCGCGGTGTTTGGCTGCATGAGGCTTCGTCCGTAACCTCATCCGCCCATTGCGTGTCGCTCTTGCGGCACGCCCTTCAGGCCGGCTTCGGCATCCTGCCTTGCGAGCGGAACATCTCCGCCTTCGCGGGGGCAGGCGCCTCCCCCGAAAAGGGGGCCATGGCCCCGAAGAGTAGGGAATGTGCTTATCAGCGCGGCTGCACGCGGGTGCCACCGAACACCAGCTGCTGCGGGATCGGGCCGCGCATGAAGTCGTGCGGGAAGCCCAGGTCCACCGCGCTGGCCGTGTCCAGCCGCTGCAGCTGCGCGGCGTCAAGCGTGACCTCCAGCGCGCCGAGGTTGTCCTGCAGCTGCGCCGGCGTGCGCGCGCCGACGATCGGGATCGGCGTGCCGGGGCGCTGCAGCAGCCAGGCCAGCGCCACCTGCGCCGGCGAGTGGCCGCTCTCGGCCGCGACCGCCTTGACCACCTCGCCGATGCCCAGGGTGCGCTCGTCGAGCATGTCGTGCGAATAGGCGACCGCACCGCGACCGCCGTCGCCGCCGGGCGCGTTGCCGGCGCCCTGGGCGCGGGCGCGCTCCAAGTCGGCGCGGCTGTACTTGCCGGTGAGGATGCCCATCGCCAGCGGCGACCACGCCAGCACCGACAGCCCCAGCGCCTCGGCCATCGGCACCAGCTCGCGCTCGACCGTGCGCTGGGCCAGGCTGTACTCGATCTGCAGCGCCACCAGCGGCGACCAGCCGCGCAGCTCGGCCAGGGTCTGCATCCGCGCCACCTGCCAGGCCGGGGTGTCGGAGATGCCGGCGTAGACGATCCTGCCGGCGCGCACCAGGTCGTCGAAGCCGCGCATGATCTCCTCCACCGGGGTGGTGCCGTCCCAGATGTGCAGGTAGAGCAGGTCCAGGTAGTCGGTGCCCAGGCGCCTGAGGCTGGCCTCGACCGA
>JAFADB010000165.1 GCA_023425225.1 Pseudomonadota bacterium | reverse complement strand
CGGCGCTCGAGGATGGGCGCAGGCCGGCGGGCCAGCAGCGCCTGCAGGATGTCGTCGGCGCGGGACACCGGCGGGAGGGATCAGGCCGCGGTGTCGCGCGGGATGTAGGGCGCCGCGCCGCTGTCGTGGTCGGTGGCGTCGCGCACGGCGGTCACGCCGGGAACGCGCCCCATCAGGGTCTTCTCGATGCCCTGCTTGAGGGTGACGTCGGCCATGCCGCAGCCCTGGCAGCCACCGCCGAAGCGCAGCAGCACGGTGCCATCGGCCGAGACCTCCTGCACCGCCACGCGGCCGCCATGGGAAGCCAGCTGCGGGTTGATCTCGTTCTCCACCACCCAGTGCACGCGCTCGACCAGCGATGCCGCCTCGCCGGGCGCCTCGCCCTTGATCTTCGGCGCCTTGATCGTCAGCTGCTGGTTGCCGGTGGCCTGGGTCACGAAGTCGATTTCCGCCCCGTCCAGCCACGGCACGCTGGCGGCGTGGATGTAGAGCGTGAAGCCCTCGCAATCCACCGCCCACTCGTCGCCGGCCAGGTCGGCCGGCTCGGCGAATTCCAGGCGCACATCGGCACGCGGCGTTCCCGGATCGACGGCGCTCAGGCGCACGCCCATGCCGGGCACGGCCTCGCGTTCGATCAGGCGGCGGAAATGCGTCTGGGCGCGGTCGGATATCTGGATCATGCGGGTTATTCTAGCCACTTGGACGTTAACCGCTCGCTGCAACCGCAGCCGCCCACCGCAACCATGGCGCCGCCCCCGCTCGCGGGCCGGCTCCGGGAGGACCGCATGACCGATCTGATTCCGTTGGTCCAGGCCCACTGCCTGCCGTGCAAGGGCCGCGAATCCCGCCTGAGCGGCGCCCGGCTGGCCGAACTGCTGCCGCAGGTGCCGGGCTGGGAACTGGTGGAGGATGGCGCGGCCATCAGTCGCACCTTCCGCTTCGGCAACTACCACGAGACGATGGCCTTCGTGAACGCCTTGGCGTGGATTGCACATCGCGAGGATCACCATCCCGATCTCGGCGTGCACTACGACCACGTGGTGGTGCGCTATTCCACCCACGATGCCGGCGGCCTGAGCGAGAACGACTTCATCTGCGCCGCCAAAGCCTCTGCCCTTTCGGAGTAATGCCATGAAAATCCGTCTGCTCGCGCCCCTGTGCGCCACGCTGGTCCTGCCGCTCGCCGGCTGCGGCAAGTCCGATGCGCCGGCTGCCTCCGCTCCGCCCGCGCCAGCGCCGACCGAAGTGGCCGCGGTGAACACGCCGCCGCCGAGCTACCCGGTGGAACTGGCCTGCGCCGGCGCGGGCGGCACCGTCGTGCTCAATGTGGTGGTCGGCGTGGAAGGCAAGCCCACCAGCGTGCAGGTGCAGACCAGCAGCGGCCAGCCGGCATTGGACCAGGCCGCCGAAACCCGAGTGCACGACTGGCTGTTCAATGCCGCCACCCGCAACGGCAAGCCGGTCGAGCAGAAGATCCAGGTCCCGGTGACCTTCAACCCGCCCGAGCCGCGTCCCGACGAGTGCTTCGCCCTGGACGAGCGCACCAAGCGCGGCAGCTGATTCCCTTCCACCCCCATCCTGCGCCCGCCCGGCGGCGGCGCGCACGGCGGGAGCCGCCACCGCGGCCAGGCTCCCGCTTCATCGCAATCCAGGACCGTGCAGCATGTCCGATTTCTTCAGCCACGACGTGCTGCTCGCACTGGGCGTGACCCTCGCCGCCGGCCTGGCCACGGCGCTCGGCAGTTTGCTGGTGCTGTTCTCCAAGCGCCCCAATCCACGCCTGCTGGCCTTCGGCCTGGCCTTCGCCGGCGGCGCCATGGTCTATGTGTCGCTGTCGGAGATCCTCAACAAGGCCATCGCCTCGTTCGCGCTGGACTATGGCGACAAGCTCGGTTTCACCTTCGGCACCCTCGCCTTCCTCGGCGGCGTGCTGCTGATCGTGGCCATCGACCATTTCATCCCCAACCCGCACGAAAGCCTGGATCCGGGCGATCCCCTGTTCCGCCAGGGCAGCCAGGGGTACCTGCGGCGCGTCGGCCTGCTCACCGCGGTGGCGGTGACCGCGCACAACTTCCCGGAAGGCCTGGCGACCTTCTTCGCCACGCTGGAGAGTCCCTCGGTGGGCATGCCGCTGGCCTTCGCCATCGCCATCCACAACGTTCCCGAAGGCATCGCCATCGCCGTGCCGGTGTACTTCGCCACCCACAACAAGTTCTATGCGTTCGGCGCCAGCTTGCTGTCCGGACTGGCCGAGCCGGTCGGTGCAGTGATCGGCTACGTGGCCCTGGCCGGGGTGCTGTCCAACGCGGTGTTCGGGCTGGTGTTCGGCCTGATCGCCGGGGTGATGGTGTTCCTGGCGCTGGACGAACTGCTGCCGGCGGCCAAGCGCTACGCCCGCGGCCACGAGACGGTCTACGGACTGGTCACCGGCATGGCGACGCTGGCGCTGAGCCTGGTGATGTTCAAGTGGTGACGCGAAAGATCAGGGGCCTCGCCTTCTAGCCGGCGATGGAATCCTCGCCGACGGATGTCGGTCCCGACACAGGTAAAACCCGTCGGGACCGACGCCTTTACACGGCGTGTCGGCTCCGAAGCGGAACGTTCCCTTGGTGTCCGCGCTCCGGCCCTAACTAGCCGTCTCACTCACCCGAGCCTGTCCAGCGCCTCGGCCAGTTCCGGTGCCAGCGGCGCGTTGAGCAGGTACGGCGTCCTGCCTGCGTCGAGCGCGAACTCCAGCGAGGCGGCATGCAGGAACAGCCGCTTCAATCCGATCTGCTCGCGCAGGCGCTTGTTGACCGCCGGATCGCCGTACTTGTCGTCGCCGGCCACCGGATGGCCGATGTGCTGGGCATGCACGCGGATCTGGTGGGTGCGCCCGCTCTCGATCCGCACCTCGCAGTAGGAATGGCCGCCGCGCCGCTCCAGCACCCGGAAATGGCTCAGCGACGGCTTGCCGGCGGCGTTCACCTGCACATGGCGCTCGCCGCCCTGGCGCAGTCCAACCAGCAGCGGCGCGTCCACCGTCATCACCCCGTCGGGCATGCGCCCGACCAGCAGGGTCAGGTAGCGCTTGGTGATGCCGGCGCCATGGTCCTCGCGCAGCAGCGCCTGCAATTCGGTCAGCGCCGAGCGCTTCTTGGCCACCACCAGCAGGCCGGAGGTATCGCGGTCGAGCCGGTGCACCAGTTCCAGGTTCTGATTCGGACGCAGCGCGCGCAGGGTCTCGATGGCGCCGAAGCTGATGCCGCTGCCGCCATGGCTGGCCACCCCGGAGGGCTTGTTGAGCGCCAACAGCCGTTCATCTTCGTAAACGATGGCGGCTTCGAGTTTCGCCATGAACGCCTGCGGCGGCCCGGCCTTTTCCGTCTCCTCGTTCAGGTGGACCGGCGGCACCCGCACCTCGTCGCCGGCCTCGAGCTTGCGCTCGGCCTTGGCGCGGCCGCCGTTGACCCGCACCTGGCCGCTGCGCACCAGCTTGTACACCAGGCTGCGCGGCGCCCCCTTGAGCTGGCCCAACAGGAAGTTGTCCAGGCGCTGGCCGCTGCGGTCGTCCGGAACCTTGACCAGGCGCACCGAAAGCTTGCCGGAGGCGGGACTGCTGGGGGGGCTGCGATCGGTCATCGGGCTCTTTATTCTGTTACACTCGGCGGGCGAGATAAGGGTTTGATTTCGTTGGAAGTTGCCACAGGCCAGAAGCCCGGCCTTCCTACGATTCCGGCACAGTGCGCGACCACCGCCCCCGGGGCGGCCATGTTAGCGGCTCACCGGCATGCCCGGCCATCGCCGGACGCCGCAAGCGTCCGCGCTGAACACGTCCCGTGCGGCGCCCCAGCCTGGCTGGAAGCTGCCGCCGGCCCGTAACACCCCAAAACATGAACAAAGAGCGCTCCCGCGGCTTGCCGTGGTGTCGTAGCGCTGGAAACCCAAACCGCCCTGACCGCGCATCGCGCGAAGGGCGGCGAACCGTGACCAGAGGCGATACGCCATGGCGTTCCGCGCGGTAGCAGCGCGCGAGGAACGCATCACAATGAAGCGAATGCTGATCAATGCCACGCAGGCCGAAGAACTGCGCGTGGCCATCGTGGACGGCCAGAACCTGTACGACATCGACATCGAACAGCCGTCCAAGGAACAGAAGAAGTCCAACATCTACAAGGGCCGCATCACCCGGCTCGAACCCTCCCTCGAAGCCGCCTTCGTCGACTACGGCGCCGACCGCCACGGCTTCCTGCCGCTGAAGGAAATCTCCCGCGACTACTACCAGGCCGGCGTCGACCCGCACAAGGCCGGCATCCGCGAGCTGCTGCGCGAGGGCCAGGAAGTGGTGGTCCAGGTGGACAAGGAGGAGCGCGGCAACAAGGGCGCCGCCCTGACCACGTTCATCTCGCTGGCCGGCCGCTACATGGTGCTGATGCCCAACTCGCCCACCGCCGGCGGCGTCTCGCGCCGGATCGAGGGCGATGACCGCGCTGCGCTGAAGGAGGCGATGGACAAGCTGAACATCCCCGACGACATGGGGGTGATCATCCGCACCGCCGGCGTCGGCCGCGATGCCGAGGAGCTGCAGTGGGACCTGGACTATCTGCTGAGCATCTGGCGCGCCATCGCCGAGGCCGCGCTGAGCAAGCCGGCGCCGTTCCTGATCTACCAGGAGTCGCGGCTGATCGTGCGCGCCCTGCGCGACTACCTGCGCGCCGACATCGGCGAGATCCTGGTCGATACCGACGAGCTGTACGCCACCGCGCAGGAATTCATGCAGCAGGTGATGCCGCAGAGCCTGCGCAAGCTGAAGATGTACCGCGACGACATCCCGCTGTTCAACCGCTTCCAGATCGAGTCGCAGATCGAGGCGGTCTACGAGCGCGAGGTGCGCCTGCCCTCCGGCGGCGCCATCGTCGTCGACCAGACCGAGGCGCTGACCGCGGTCGACGTCAACTCGGCGCGTGCCACCAAGGGCGGCGACATCGAGGAAACCGCGTTCCAGACCAATCTGGAGGCCGCCGAGGAAGTGGCGCGCCAGCTGCGCCTGCGCGACCTGGGTGGGCTGGTGGTGATCGACTTCATCGACATGTCCTCGTCCAAGCACCAGCGCGAGGTCGAGAACCGCCTGCAGAACGCGCTCAAGTACGACCGCGCGCGGGTGCAGATCGGCCGCATCTCGCGCTTCGGCTTGCTGGAGATGAGCCGCCAGCGTCTGCGCCCGAGTCTGGGCGAGTCCAGCCAGATCGTGTGCCCGCGCTGCGAGGGCCAGGGCCGCATGCGCAGCATCGAATCGCTGTCGCTGTCGATCATCCGCGTCGCCGAGGAGCACGCGATGAAGGAGAACACCGGGCAGGTGCTGGTGCAGGCCCCGGTGGAGATCGCCAACTACCTGCTCAACGAGAAGCGCCGCGCGCTGAGCGAGATCGAGAAGCGCCACGACGCGCCGATCGTCATTGTCGCCGACGAGCAGCTGCAGACCCCGCACTACGAGGTCACCCGCCTGCGCGAGAACGAGCTCGGCGAGGAGAGCAGCAAGCCCAGCTACCAGCGCGGCACCCCGCGCAAGCTGCCGGTGCACGCTTTGACCAAGGCGCAGCTCAACATCCCGCCAGCCCCGGCGGTGACGCAGGTCAAGCACAGCCAGCCGGCCCCGGTCCGCGAGGAAGCTCCGGAACCCGCGCCCGCGCCGATCGCCGTGGCCGCCCCGGTCGCTCCTCCCGCCGCCAGCGGCGTGGTGGGCTGGCTCAAGCGCATCTTCGGTGCTTCCAAGCCGGCGGCGACGACCGACAGCCAGCAGCAGCACGCGCGGCAGAAGGACGGCAACAACGGCAGTGGCAACCGCCGCAACGAGCGCAATGATCGCAATGGCCGGCGCAATGACCGCAACGGCAATCAGGCCGGTTCGCAGAACCGCGGCAAGGAGCGTCGCGAGGATCGTCGCCCGGGTGGCGGCAACCATGGCAACGGCAACCAGGCCGCCACCGCGAACCCGCAGCAGCCCAAGCAGCGGCAGGAACCGAAGGGACAGCAGCAACCCAAGGCCGCCAAGCCGCCGCGTCCGCCGCGGCAACAGCAGAACGTGAACCAGGAAGGCACCGAGAAGCCGCAGCGCGCTCCTCGCCCGCCGCAGGACGACAACGCCAAGACGACCGCCCCGGTCGCGGCCCAGCAGCCGGATACGACCGCGGCCGCGCCCGCCGTGGCCGTGGCGGCAACCGCCGCCGTTGTCGGACAGGCCCACGTCGATGCCGTACCGGCGAAGGAACAGCCGCTGCAGGCCGAGGAAGCCAAGCAGCCGGTGCAGGTGGGCGACGCCGTGGAGCAGGCCCCCGAGGACGCGACCACCGACACCAGCGGCGAAGCCGGTGGCCGTCGCCGCCGTGGCCGTCGCGGTGGGCGTCGTCGCCGTCGCGGCGCTGGCGAGAACGCGCAGGCCGAAACCGAAGCCGGCGCGCTCGGCACTGCCGATGAGGCCGATGCCGACAGCGAAGACGAGGCCGATGCAGGTGCTGCCGAGGCAAGTGCCCCGCGCCGCAACCAGCCCGAGTTCGATTTCGATGACGAGATCGCCCCTTCCGAGGGCAACCGTCCTGCCGAACCGGTGTCGGCCCAGGCCAAGCCACATGGCGAGGCCGCGAAGCCGCAACACGCCAAGGCGTCGCACCACAGGAAGCCGGCCGCAGCCAGCCCCGTGACCGCCCCGGAGGGGACTGCCGAGGCATCCGGGACCATCGCCCCGGCAGCGGCCGACACAGTGGTGGACGAGGTTACAAACGCAGTCCAGGCCGAACCCGCCGCACCGGTCGCCGATACGGCAGCCGAAACCGGTACGCCGACCGCTGCACCGGTGCCGATGCAGGAAAGCGTGGAAGAGCACGCCACCGACGTGGCCGCAGTGGAAACGGCAGAGAAGCCGGTTGTGAAAACAACTGAAACGGAAGCGGTCAAGCCGGCGATCCCGGTCCAGACCAACCTGCTCGATGCCCTGCCGGAGAACAGCCAGCAGGAACCGGAGGATGTCGCGACAGCAGCGGCGAGCACGGCGAACGAGCCGCAGCAGCCGGCGACTTCGGTACCTGTAGCGGAGGCGGAGGCAGCCAGCGACGCATCGTCGCCGCAGCCTGTGGCAAGCCCGGAACCGGCTGAGGCAGAGTCCCACCTGCTCGTCGAGGCCGCTCCGGCCGATTCCGAAGCCGAGGCCCTGGACAAGCATGGTCACAGCGGTCCGGACGACGAAGAGCACAAGGAAGAAGAGCACCGGGAAAAGGCCGGCTGATCGCCAGGCCAGGATGGCAATGAAAAGGAGCGGCCGATGGCCGCTTCTTTTTTTCGTGCCTTGTGCCCTTGGCACATTGAGTGGAGATGGCAGGATCGCCGACGCAGATCCACGACCCTCGCGTGGCAAGCCATGCACGCACGTGTCACCGCCCTCCCCTGAGAGTTCGCTTGCCCCGGGCTACCCATGAGGCTCCGCGCCCTGTTCCGCTGTTCCGCCCACCTCGCGTCCATCCCGCTCCGCATCGTTAGCCGGCTGCATCCTTCAATTCGACGGAGTCTTTCCTGTTCGATCCTCTTGCCCCTGACTTTCGATCTTCGTGCGTGGAAACTGCCACGATGGTCCCTGCGGCCGTCCACCACTGCTCGGGAAGAAATTGCGCTCGCCGCTCCCCGCAGTCGGGAGCCCAGGACGTTGCCTCGATCTGCTCGAGAGTCTCTGGATGCTCAGTCGTGGGCCGTGTCCAGTCGTTCGTCTGTGGTGAAGCACTTCGTGCGGGAAGGCGTTTGCCGCCAGTGCGCATTACTTGTCCGGAGAGGTTTTCTTGTTCTGCCAGCGATGGTTTGCGGCGACGTTGTTGCGATGTCGCCTGGCGACGACGAGACCTGGACGTGGTGTCGGGATCTGTCTACTCGTCGTCCCCGCGCAGGCGGGGACCCAGCGACTTCCGCAGTGGGATCAGCCCGCTACGAAATCTCTCGGCAGCCTCATCCTTCAATGCGCAGGCACTGGGTCCCCGCCTGCGCGGGGACGACGGATTCGATTTTTCCGAGCGGGTACCACGTCACTGCGGATGACGGTTGCTCGCCCCTGCGCCCTATCCGGACAGTAGTGCGCCTGTGCCGGGATGACGATAACAAGGTTCGGTGCGCAAGCCTCAATCCGGGTTCCGGGAGTGCCCTGGCACGCCGAAAGCCTCGAGCTCCAGGCGTTCGCTGCCCGAGCGACGAAACGTCCTCGATCGGCGGGAGGTAGGACGGTGGAGCGCGACTCCCGGGATCGGAAAGCACCCAGTGCCAACCCAGCTCTTCTTCGCGGGAGCCGCATCGACCGCAAGCAAGACGGACAGGCACGAGCTGGACAGATAGGGTCGTGCCGGGAGGGGACCATCGCGGCGGGCACCCACACGACAACGATTCCGATCGCACGCTTTCGCAAGTGCGTATCGGGACTGCCGGCGGACCGTCAGGCCATCGGTCGCGCGGGATCCAGCAATCCGTACTGCGTCGCCAGCCGTGCCAGCGCGATGTTGTCCTGGATGCCGATCTTCTCGAACAGCCTGGCCTTGTGGGTATTGATGGTCTTGGCGCTCAGGCACAGGCGCCGGGCGATGTCTTCCTGGCGCAGCCCCTGGGTCAGCAGCAGCGCCACTTCCAGTTCGCGCGGCGACAGCGTGTCGAACGGCGAGCCATCGCCCTTTAGGTTGGCCAGTGCGATGTTCTGCGCGATGTTGCTGCCCAGGTAGCGCCGCCCCATGGCGACATCGCGCACTGCCCGCAGCAGTTCCTGTGCGTCGCCGCCCTTGCCGACGTAGCCGGATGCGCCGGCTTCGAGCAGGCGCTTGGGCAACGGGCCATCCTCGAGCACCGAGACGATCACCACACGCGTGCTGCCGCCGCTGCGCAGGATCCGTTCGGTGACCTCAAGCCCGCTGACGCCCGGAAGGTGCAGGTCGCATAGCACCACGTCGGGCTTGAGCTTACGGATCTGCGGCAGCGCCGCCTCGCCCGAATCCGCCTCGCCGACCACCTCGATGTCGGTCTCGCCGGACAGGATCATCTTCATGCCGGTACGTACCAGCGCGTGGTCGTCGACCAGGAATACCTTCACAGTCATCCGCGTCACCCCGTAGACAATGCGGCGGCGCCAGCCTAGCCGCGCAAACAATCCAGGACAACCCGGCGGGGTCCACACGCCGCCACCGGGCATATAGCAGCTTGCAAAGAAAACGACGATACCCCTTTCCCGCTGCACCCGGGTGACGGATCGGACTGTCACCCCGGGCGTGCCACCGACGATGCACCGCCTGCGGTGGCCCGACCATCGGGAGATGGGCGCGCGTGACGTCAGGCTTTTCCGAAGCCGGTCAGTCCGCGGCCGCGGTATCGACCAGCGGCTGCAGCTGCGGATCCAGTGCCACCCGCTCGTCGAACACGAAGCAGCGGCCCTCGTATCCTTCCGCGCCCACCTGCTCGAAATAGCCGAGGATGCCGCCGTCGAGCTGCAATACGTTGTCCATGCCGTCGGCCTGCATCCACAACGCGGCCTTCTCGCAGCGGATGCCGCCGGTGCAGAAACTGACCACGGTGGCGTCGCGCAGCTGCTCGCGATGCGGCTGCAGGGCCTGCGGCAGGTCGGTGAACTTGCTGATCGGCAACGTCAACGCGCCGACGAACGTGCCGTACTCGACCTCCTGGTGGTTGCGCGTGTCGAGCATCACCACGCGCCGGCCATCGTCGTCGTGGCCTTGCCGCAGCCAGCGCCGCAGCGTCGGCGGGTCCACCATCGGGGCCCGCTGCCCGCGCGGATCGGCATGATCGCGGCGGAAGCTAATGATCTCCGGCTTCACCTTCACCTTCAGCGTGCCGAACGGCATGCGGTTGCTGCGGCTGTATTTGACACGGATATCGGCAAAGCGCGAATCGTCGCGGAGCCGGGCGAAGAAGCCGGCCACGCCGCGTTCCGATCCGGCCAGGAACAGGTTGATGCCCTCGCCGGCCACCAGCACGGTACCGCGCAACTGGTCGGACTCGGCCCCGTCCTTGAGCCGGGCGGCCAGCGTCGCGGGATCGGAAACGGTGACGAAATGGTAGGCGGCGGCATTGACGATCATCCGCGCATTCTAGGGCGTGTGGCCATTTGCAGGGCAGATGCGGAAGGCGTTGGATGACGCCGCGTCCTGCTTGCCGCCGCCAAGGCCCGGGCGCGCGGCAGGAGACGGTGGCCGGCAAGCCGATCCAGGCGTCGTTCGAAGCGACCGCGCCGCCGTTTCAGTGCGCCAGGATCAGGAACGGCAGCCCGAGCACCAAGGCGATGATGAAAAGCATGCCCAGCAGCGTCGCCAGCACGTACGCCGGCCGGCGCCGCAGCAACGTGGCGAAGGTTTCCGCACGACCTTCGCGCAGCGCGGCCTGGCGTTCGTCGCGTGCCGCCTGCTGGCGCTGCCGCTGGTAGTCGTCGAGCAGGTGCCGCGCCTGCGGATAGTCGTCGCCATCGCCCAGCCACAGGCCGCCGTGGGATATGCCCCATGGACTGGGTCGCGTGCGGTAGTGCCCGATCCGATGCGAGTCGAGCAGGGAGCAGATGTCCTCCAGCTCGTCGTCGGGCACGTTGCGCAGGTTGAGCAGCAGTTTCGCCATCGCGCGATGATAGCCGTTCAAGACTTGCCACCCTCTGTCTCGTCGCGGTTTCAGCGCTGTCCTGCATGCCCGGGCAAGTCCGGGAAGGGGAACCGCACGGTATTCACGTCCCACGGTGACGCAGCTCCGGCGCACAGCAACGGCGCTTCGATTCGAGCATGGAGGCGGCTTTCTTCCGCCATCGCACGACCGGCTCCGACACCCGCCAAGGCATCGCGCCACCGGCATCCGCTGGCGGCTTTGCAGGCACGACCGCCCCTGCTCGGGAACCGATGGCGCACGCTGGGTTAACCTTGCACGCCCTGCCCCATCGGAATCCCGCATGCGCCGCCTGCTGTCGATCATCGCCCTTGCCCTGTTGGCCGCCTGTCAGCCCCCCGGCCCGCCGCCCGGCGGCACGATCGCCGGCTTCGAGAAGATCGACACGCGCGTCGGCAGCGGCGCCGAGGCCAGCGCCGGGCAGAAGGTGAGCGTGCATTACACCGGCTGGCTGTACGACGAGAACGCCCCCGACAAGCACGGCCGCAAGTTCGACAGTTCGCTCGACCGCGGCCAGCCCTTCAGCTTCGTGCTCGGCGGCGGCCAGGTCATCCGCGGCTGGGACCAGGGCGTGGCCGGCATGCGCGTGGGTGGCACGCGCACGCTGATGCTGCCGCCCGACTACGGCTACGGCGCACGCGGTGCCGGCGGGGTGATCCCGCCCAACGCCTCGCTGGTGTTCGATGTCGAGCTGCTCGATATCCAGCCCCACTGATCCGGAAAGGCTCCGCAGATGATCTCCACACCTTCCGCACCGCGTCGCGTCGCGGTGATCGGCGGCGGTCCCGCCGGGCTGATGGCGGCCGAGGTCATGCGCGCCGCCGGGCTGGACGTGGACGTGTACGAGGCCAAGGGCTCAGTCGGGCGCAAGTTCCTGATCGCCGGCAAGGGCGGGCTCAACCTCACCCATTCCGATCCGTTCGACCTGTTCGTCTCGCGTTATCGCGAGCGTGCGGCCAAGGTATCGCGCTGGCTGGCCGACTTCGATGCCGAGGCGCTGCGGCAATGGGCGCGCGGGCTGGGCGTGGACACCTACGTCGGCAGTTCGGGGCGAGTGTTCCCCGATAACCGCAAGGCCGCGCCGCTGCTGCGCGGCTGGGTCAGGCGCCTGCGCGAATCCGGAGTGGACTTCCACGTGCTGCACCGCTGGCAGGGCTGGAGCGAGGACAGCGGCCTGCGCTTCGCCACGCCCGATGGCGAGCACGTCGGGCATGCCGATGCCGTGGTGCTGGCACTCGGTGGCGCCAGCTGGCCGCAGCTGGGCTCCGATGGCGCCTGGCAAGCGCTGCTGCAGGCGCGCGGCGTCGAGGTGGTACCGCTGCGGCCGGCCAACTGCGGCTTCGACATCGGCTGGAGCGGACACCTGGCGCGCCAGCATGCCGGTGCGCCGCTCAAGCCGGTCGTGGCCCGCTGGCGCTCAGTCGACGGTCGCATGCATGAGCAGCAGGGCGAATGCGTGGTGACCGCCACCGGCATCGAGGGCAGCCTGGTGTATGCCGCCGCAGCCGACCTGCGCGAGGCCATCGAGCGTGATGGCGCGGCGACGCTGGAGCTGGACCTGGTGCCGGGACGCGAGCGCCAGCGCCTGCTCGACGACCTGCACAAGCCGCGCCACGGCCGCAGCTTCGGCGAGCACCTGCGCCGGCAGGCCGGCGTGTCGGCGGTCAAGGCGGCGCTGGTGTTCGAGCGGCTCGGCAAGCAGGCCGGACAGGACATCGGGGCCGTGGTCGATACGCTCAAGCAGCTGCGGCTGCGGCTCGAACGCCCACGCCCCGTCGCCGAGGCGATCAGCAGCGCCGGCGGTGTGCGCCTGGAAGGGCTGGACGAGGCGCTGATGCTGCGTGCCCTGCCCGGCGTGTTCTGCGCGGGCGAGATGCTGGACTGGGAGGCGCCAACCGGCGGCTACCTGCTGACCGCCTGCTTCGCCAGCGGACTGCGCGCAGGCAATGGTGCGGTGGCATGGCTGTCCGTACGCACCCCGGAGGCCCGCAGCACCGTGTAGAGACCGTCATCCCCGCGAAGGCGGGGACACAGCGACTTGAGCCAGTGCCGCGGGAAGGCACTGGGTCCCCGCCTTCGCGGGGACGACGTCTGCTGGGAATGCGCTAGGGCTGGCATTCAAGACCAATCAGGTCCCGATAAAGCTCGATCGCAATCGAAGCCGCTACTGCAGGTCCAGGCCGGTGCTCACAGCCTGCCGTCCACCACCTCGCGCGGCCATACCGACTTGACGTCGTAGATCACCGCTCCAGGCTTGCCCAGCGCTCGGATCTGCGCCGCCGACAACCCGCGGAACTGCTGGTGGGCGACGGCGAGCACGACCGCGTCGTAGTGCCCGGCCTGCGGCTCGGCACGCAGCGCGCCGCCGCTCAGGCGCGTCGCCAGCCCGGCATCGGCCCAGGGATCGCAGGCATGCACGCTGGCACCGGCTTCGGCGAAGGCCTGCACCAGGTCCAATGCGCGGCTGTTGCGCAGGTCCGGGCAGTTCTCCTTGAAGGTGATGCCCAGCACCAGGATCGCCGCCTGCTCCATGGCCACGCCCCTGTCGGCAAGCAGGGCCTGCACCTTGGCGGCGACGTGGCTGCCGACGCGGTTGTTCACCTGACGCGCGGTGTGGATCAGGTCCGGGTGGTAGCCCACGCTCTCGGACTTGTGCAGCAGGTAGTACGGGTCTACGCCGATGCAGTGTCCGCCCACCAGCCCCGGCCTGAACGGCAGGAAGTTCCACTTGGTGCCGGCCGCCTCCAGCACGTCCTGGGTATCGATGCCCAGGCGGTCGAAGATCAGCGCCAGCTCATTGACCAGCGCGATGTTGACGTCGCGCTGGATGTTCTCGACCACCTTGGCCGCCTCGGCCACGCGGATCGACGGTGCCGGCCAGGTGCCGGCGGCGATGATGCCGGCATACAGCGCGTCCACGGCGGCGGCGGCCTCGGGCGTGGAGCCGGAGGTGATCTTACGGATGTCCGGCAGGCGCCGCTGGCGGTCGCCCGGATTGATCCGCTCGGGGCTGTAGCCGCAGAAGAAGTCCTGGTTGAAGCACAGCCCCGAGCCCTGCTCCAGCAGCGGCACGCAGACTTCCTCGGTGGTGCCCGGGTAGACGGTGGATTCGTAGATCACCAGGTCGCCGCGCCTGAGCACGCCGGCAACCAGTTCCGTGGCGCTGCGCAACGGCTGCAGGTCCGGCTGCTCGTGCGCGTCGATCGGCGTGGGCACGGTGACGATATAGACGTTGCGATCGTCCAGCTCGGCAGCATCGGCGCTGTAGCGCAGATGGGTGGCGGACGCCAGTTCGGCATCGTCCAGTTCCAGCGTGTGGTCGTGGCCGGCCTGGAGCTCGGCGATGCGTGCGGCATCGATGTCGAAGCCCAGGGTATCGAGCGACTTGCCGAACTCCACCGCCAGCGGCAGCCCGACATACCCCTGGCCGATGACCGCGATGCGCGGCCCGGCGGGATCGTCGCGTAGGGAAAGCGTCATTGAAATCCTTGTATCGACCGGATGCGCCGGCAACGGCGGCAGGCCCGCATGATAGTCAGCCTCACTGGTTCCCCGATAGGGGCAACGGGGCGCACGCGGCATGGCCGACCGGCGGCGATGCGCGCCCGTTGTTCCCTTCGACGGCCCGATCAGGCACGCTATTGCGATGCCCGGATGGCGAAACTGGTATACGCAAGGGACTTAAAATCCCTCGGCCGCGAGGCCATGCGGGTTCGATCCCCGCTCCGGGCACACTGCAACGCGCTCCGCCGGCGTACCACGCCGGTCGGCGGCATTCAGATCGCCTTCGAATAGCGTGCCGGCTGCACCGGGTCGCGCAGGTAGGCGTCGAAGCACATGGCGATCAGGCGCAGCAGCGGCCTGCCCTGCACGGTCGCGCTGATCACGCCGTCGCGGCATTGCACCAGTCCGTCGTGCTGGAGCTGTTGCAGATCCTGCAGCTCCTGCTCGAAGTAGCGGTCGAAATCGATCCCGTGGCCGCGCCCGAACGCCTGGGTATCCACGTGACCCTGGCACATCAGCTGCTGGATCAGGTCGGCACGCACCTCGTCGTCCTCGGTCAGCAGCAACCCGCGCCACACCGGCAGCCGGCCTGCATCCACCGCCGCTTCCCATGCCGGCAGCTCGCGCGGATTCTGGCTGTAGCTGTTGCCCACGTGGCTGATCGCGCTCACGCCCAGGCCGACCAGATCGGTGTCGGCATGCGTGGTGTAGCCCATGAAGTTGCGGTGCAGGCCGCCGCTGCGCTGGGCCACGGCCAGGTCGTCCCCGGGCAGGGCGAAGTGGTCCATGCCGATGTACTGGTAGCCGGCATGGGATAGCTTGTGCACCGCCAGGCCCAGCAGCGACAGCTTCGCCTCCGCGTCGGGCAGGTCCGCATCGCAAATCTGCCGCTGCGCCTTGAACATGTGCGGCAGGTGCGCGTAGCCGTACACGGCCAGCCGGTCCGGGCGCACCTGCATCACCGTGTCCAGCGTGCGCCCGAATCCTTCCAGGCCTTGCCTGGGCAACCCGTAGATGAGGTCCACGTTGACCGAGCGCATGCCGTGACGACGGCAGGCGTCGATGATCGCCAGCGTCTGCTCGACGCCCTGCTCGCGGTTGATCGCCCGCTGCACTGCCGGATCGAAGTCCTGCACGCCGAGGCTCGCACGGTTGAACCCCATCTCCGCCAGGCGGCCGATGTCGTCCGGCTTCACCGTCCGTGGATCGAGTTCGATCGAGAAGTCCCGCTCGGACGCCTGGCTGAGGCGGAAATGCTTCGCCAGCCCGTCCAGCAACTCCGCCAGCAACGGCGGCGCCAGGAAGTTCGGGGTTCCGCCGCCCAGGTGCAACTGCACCACCTCGCGCCCGGCGAACAACGGCGCGACCTGAGCGGCCTCGTGCAGCACGCGCTCCAGGTAGGTCAGTCCGCGGCGCGCATCGCGGGTGATGATGCGGTTGCAGCCGCAGTAGAAGCAGGGGTTGCGGCAATAGGGAACGTGGACGTACAGCGACAGCCGCCGCAACGGATGAGCTTGCCGACTGAACGTCGCCGCGCGCTCCAAGTCGGCCACGCCGAATCCGTCGTGGAAGTGCGGTGCGGTCGGATACGAGGTGTAGCGCGGACCGGGGCGATCGTAGCGGCGGAGCAGTTCGGCATCGAAATGCCAGGTCAATGCGTCGGCCGGGAAAGGGGATGCGTCATCCATGGAGCAGCATGCTCGCGTCTGCGTCGCCCGGTCGCATTGACCTCGATCAAAGCACGGCGTGACACTGCGCCGCTTCGCATGGCGCCTGCCTGCAGCGGCAACCTTCTGTGGTTGCCATCCATTCTGGTCTGGACATGGGACCGCCGGCGGGCCACCGCACGGAAGCCGGTCGGCCACATGACTTGCGGGAACGCTGGTGGGCCGGTAATGGACGGCGCAGCGGTCTGCGCCTCCGACCGCGACGGGTTCTACACCGCGTCCCGGGCCAGCGTACGCAGGCGCCCCTGGTGCAGCTCCAGCACGCGGTCCAGGCGCCGCGCCAGGCTGCGGTCATGGGTGACCAGGACCAGGCTGGTGCGGTGGGCGCGGTTGAGTTCCAGCATCAGGCCGAACACGGTCTCGGCGGTCTTGTCGTCCAGGTTGCCGGTCGGCTCGTCGCCGAGCACGCAGGCCGGATTGTTGACCAAGGCGCGCGCCACCGCGGCACGCTGGCGCTCGCCGCCGGACAGCTCGCCGGGCTTGTGTTCCAGCCGGTGCGACAGGCCCACCGCTTCCAGCAAGGCGCGCGCCTTGGTGGTCGCCTGCGCGATGTCGGCACCGCCCAGCAGCACCGGCATCATCACGTTCTCCAGCGCGGTGAATTCCGGCAGCAGGTGGTGGAACTGGTAGACGAAGCCCAGCGCGCTGTTGCGCAGGCGCCCGCGCGCGGCGTCGCTCAGCGCCGACATGCGCTGGCCGGCGACGTACACCTCGCCCGAGCTGGGCACGTCAAGGCCACCGAGCAGATGCAGCAAGGTGCTCTTGCCGGCGCCGGAAGCGCCGACGATGGCCACCGTCTCCCCCGGCGCCACTGCCAGGTCCAGTCCTTCGAACACCGGCGTGTGCAGCCGCCCTTCCTGGTAGGTCTTGCCCAGCCGGTCGGCACGGATGACCGCCTCGGCCGCGTCCTGGCGATGCATGTCATTCATAACGCAGTGCCTCCGCCGGCTGGGTGCGCGCCGCGCGCCAGGCCGGGTACAGGGTGGCCAGGAAGCTCATCAGCAGCGCGACGAGGGTGATGGCCACCACGTCGGGCGTCTGCATGTCGGTCGGCAGGCCGGTGATGTAGTACACGTCCTCCGGCAGCAGCTGGACGTTGAAGATCGACTCGATCAGCTCGAGGATGCGCTCAAGGTTCAGCGTCAGCACGATGCCACCGATCACGCCCAGGATCGTGCCAATCACCCCGATCAGCGTGCCCTGCACCATGAACACCTGCATCACCCCGCCCGGCGACAGGCCCAGCGTGCGCAGGATGGCGATGTCGGCCTGCTTGTCGGTCACCAGCATCACCTGCGAGGACACCAGGTTGAACGCGCCCATGGCGATGATCAGCGACAGCAGGATACCCATCACCGTCTTCTCCATCTTCAACGAGTGGTACAGGTTGGCGTTCTCCTGGGTCCAGTCGCTGACGCGGTAGGCGCCCTGCAGGTTCAACGCCAGGTCGCGCGCGACCTCGAAGGCCTGGTCCATGTCGTGCAGCTTCAGCCGCACGCCGGTGACGCCGTCCATCTTCAGCACGCGCTGCAGGTCGTCCATGTTGACCACCGCCAGGCCGCGGTCGATCTCGTTGTAGCCGGCCTCGAAGATGCCGCTGACGGTGAAGCGCTTGAGCCGCGGCATCGCCCCCACCGGCGTGCCCTGTATGTCGGCCAGGGTCACCACCACGCTGTCGCCGACGCGCACGCCGAGCCACAGCGCCAGTTCCTGCCCGAGCACGATATGGAACGACCCCGGCGTCAGGCTGTCGATGCTGCCCTGCTTCATCTTCTGCGCGATCACCGAGACCTTGGACTCTTCCGACGGCAGGATGCCCTGCACGATCGCGCCCTGCACCCGCGGGCCGCTGAGCATGCCTTGGATCTCGATGTAAGGTGCCGCGCCGGCCACGCGCGGATCGCGCATGGCCACGTCCACCGCGTGCTGCCAGTCGTGCATCGG
Source organism: Pseudomonadota bacterium (assembly GCA_023425225.1). GTDB lineage: Bacteria > Pseudomonadota > Gammaproteobacteria > Xanthomonadales > Xanthomonadaceae > MMGLT7. The sequence continues at coordinate 1,305 of JAFADB010000165.1, read as the reverse complement.
CGCGCCCTCGGCGCTGACCGTGGCATGGGCGGCCATCTGCAGCAGGCGGTCGCGGATCTCCTTCTGGAAGCCGCTCATCACCGCCAGCGTGGTGATCAGCACCATCACGCCCAGGGCGATGCCCAGGATCGAGGCCATCGAGATGAAGGAAATGAAGCCGTTGCGTCGCTTGGCACGCAGGTAGCGCAGGCCGATGGCGACTGGAATGGGTTTGAACATGGAGGAGCCGATGAAACGGATGCGCTATGGTGCCACCACCGGCGTCCGCGACGAAGCATTGCGTGCGGCGACGGCCAGACGGAGTTCACGTCGCGCCGGCGACGGCAGCGTGTCCGGCCAGAACACCAGCCGCCCACGCCCGCCCTTGCTGCGGCTCCAGCTCACGCAGGCCAGGGGACCACGCCAATGCACCTGCAGGTCGGCGACGCGTACACCGTCGATCGATGCCGGCTGTTGCCCGGCGGGAATCACCAGCTCATGCCGCGGGCGCCGCCATTCGAACGCGGCCAGCCAGGCGCCCCACGCCAGCGAAAGCGGCGCCAGCGCGCATACCGCGACGGGCGGCATCGCCGACAGGTACAGCGAGACGGGCGCAAGCAGCGTCAACGCCGACAGCGCGGCCAGCAGCCAGCGCGAAGGACGCCATTCAAGCCGGCAGGGCGCGGATGCCGGCGATGAGTTCTTCCAGTTGCGCATCGGGACAGGCCTCGTAGCCCATGAACCAGCGCCACAACTTATCGTCCTCGCAATCGAGCAGCCGTAGGAAAACCGCCTGCTCGGATTCGGAAGCCTGCTCCCAGCGCCGGTCCAGGTAGCGCTCGAACAGCTGGTCGAGCTCGCGCATGCCGCGGCGGCAACGCCAGCGCAGTTTCTTCAGCACGGTGGTCTGGTCCATTCCTGGTGTCTTCCGGCAAGGACGCGGTCGTCCGAAAACGGCAGCGGCACCGGGCCGTGGGGCCGGTGCCGCCGGGTCGAAGCCGTCGCATGACGGCTTCGCATGGTCCGCCGATCAGGCGCGGCGCGCCATCATCAGCTTCTTGATCTCGGCGATCGCCAGCGCCGGGTTCAGGCCCTTCGGGCAGGTCCGCGCGCAGTTCATGATGGTGTGGCAGCGGTACAGCTTGAACGGGTCTTCCAAGTCGTCCAGGCGCGCGCCGGTGTCCTCGTCGCGCGAATCGACGATCCAGCGGTAGGCCTGCAGCAGGATCGCCGGGCCCAGGTAGCGCTCGCCGTTCCACCAGTAGCTCGGGCAGCTGGTCGAGCAGCAGGCGCACAGGATGCACTCGTACAGGCCGTCGAGCTTCT